>JBCCEP010000582.1:0-1556 GCA_039030215.1 Pseudomonadota bacterium | reverse complement strand
GGCATTCATGGCTGCTGTTCTGAAGGGCAGGATGACCAAGGACGTGTTTGAGACCTCGGTCCGTCAGACGCTCGCGATTTCCTGCATGTTCATGTGGATTATTCTGGCGGCACTCGGATTTGGTGCCGTCTTCGACGGCCTCGGCGCGGTAAAGGCAATCGAGAGCCTGTTTACCGAACGGCTGGGCCTCAGCCCCTGGATGATCCTGATTTTCATGCAGCTCAGCTTTGTCCTCATGGGAACGTTTCTTGATGATACGGCGATGCTGGTCATCGTCGCCCCGCTCTATGTCCCGCTGGTGGCAGCACTAGGATTTGATCTGATCTGGTATGGCGTGCTCTACACCATCACCACACAGATCGCCTACATGACGCCCCCCTTCGGATATAATCTGTTTCTGATGCGGGCCATGGCTCCACCGGAAATTGAATTGAAGGATATTTATCGCTCCATCACCCCCTTTGTTGGCGTCATGATCCTGGCCCTCACCCTGGTAATGATGTTTCCCCAGATCGCGCTTTGGTTGCCGGAATATGTCTATGGAAAATAATAAGAACTCCGGCAATTGGAGCGTGCAAGTAAGTGTAATCGCGTAAAACAAACCTCAGGAGGCTTAAATGACTACACGACGCAGTTTTTTGAAAAAGGCAGGGATCGGCGCAGCCGGCGTGACAAGCGTTGGCCTGGCGACACCGGCAATTGCACAAAGCAAGATCAAGTGGCGCATGCAGACCTATGCCGGACCGGCATTGGCCGAACATGTGATCAAGCCGGCAATTGACAGCTTCAACAAGATCGCCGGCGATCAGATGGAAATCGAGCTGTTCTTTGCTGATCAGCTTGTCCCGACCGGCGAACTGTTCCGCGCCATGCAGAAAGGCACGATCGACGCCGTGCAGTCTGACGATGACTCAATGGCCTCACCGACCGAAGTGACCGTCTTTGGCGGATATTTCCCCTTTGCATCGCGCTATTCACTCGATGTGCCAGTATTGTTCAACCAATACGGACTGAACGAAATTTGGGATGAGGAATATTCCAAGGTCGGTGTGAAACACATCTCCGCCGGCGCATGGGATCCCTGCCATTTTGCCACCAAGGATCCAATCAACTCGCTTGAGGATCTTAAGGGCAAACGGGTCTTTACCTTCCCGACCGCAGGTCGTTTCCTGGCGCAGTTTGGCGTAGTTCCGGTCACCCTGCCTTGGGAAGACATCGAGGTAGCGGTTCAGACCGGCGAGCTTGATGGCATCGCCTGGTCAGGTATCACCGAAGACTACACAGTCGGTTGGGCTGATGTGACCGACTACTTCCTGACCAATAATATTTCCGGTGCATGGGCTGGTTCCTTCTTTGCCAATATGGATCGTTGGAACGAGCTTCCCGACAACATGAAAGAACTGCTCCGGGTCGTCATGGATCAAAGCCACTACTATCGCCAATGGTGGTATTGGGGCGGTGAAGCCGATCTGCGCGTCAATGGAACCAAGATGAAATTGACTTCCATTCCCGATGAGGAATGGGCACAGGTTGAAGCTGCTGCAGCCACGTTCTGG
>JBCCEP010000581.1:0-1582 GCA_039030215.1 Pseudomonadota bacterium | reverse complement strand
GGGCCGCAACGCTACCAGATCGGCTTTTGTCAGAACGTGGCCTGCTGCAAGATCGCCCGCAGACCGAAGCCCCCTCCTCTGGATAACGACCGTATCCTGCTCATTGTCCTCGATCTTCTTGATGCCTGTACCAAGCGCAAATTCCAGCTCCCGGGTCCGGTCAACCATGTCGCGCCAGGCCTTCGGATCAAGCGCAAATTTATGGTCTGGACCAATACGGTTATTGTCATCGGTGAAATGCTTTTCGATGACCCGCCCGCCAAGCGCCACCGCGCCCAAAACGGCGGCATGGCCAGGCGTGTGATCGCTCAATCCGATGATCATGCCCGGATACATGGCCTGAAACGACTTCAACACGTTTAGCTGGACATATTTGAAGTTTTCCAGGTCACCGGTGTAATTCGTGTTGCATTGAAGCAGGATCAGGTCTGGATTAACCGCAAGACAGGCATCCACACCACGAACAACGTCATCCATCGTCGCCGCACCGGTTGCCAGAATGGTTGGCTTTCCTTTGCCCGCTATGTAGCTGATCTGCTCCGGCCAGGTAATGTCGCCTGAACCAATCTTGTAGGCCGGAACATAGGGATCGACCTGATCCACGAGATCGGCTGCATAGGGTGTTGTAAAAAACACGATACCTGCTTTGTCGCAGGTTTCCTTCAATGTCGCCGTCCAATCGGGATCGACCGAGGCATCCTTGTAAATCTCAAACACAGATTTCTGCCAACCTGCCTGATGAGACATCTTGTCCTTGTCGAGCGAAGAAAACCCGGCATCGCTGACAATCGTCTCAGCCTGGAAATGCTGAAACTTTGCAACATCCGCGCCTGCCTCCGCCGCAAGATGAATCAGGTCCTTGGCGCGCTCAATATCCCCATCGTGATTTGCCGCAATATCGGCAATGAAATAGGTCGGATGATCTATTCCGATGGTCTGCCCTGCAATAACTATATTCTGGCTAGCCTGGTTCATCGGTCAGCTCCAATCCATTAATTTCATGTTCCGTCGTCGGCAGTTCAAATCCGAATTCCCGCTCGAATTTTGAACTATCCATCACCATGTTTTCCGGCCGCCTGGCCCGCAGATTCAACTGCGCCTGCGTACCGCGTGTCACCATGGACGTATCAAGCCTGGCATGGTTTGCAATCGCGAAGATAAAGTCTGCCTTGGTACATCCTTTTCGGGAGCCGAGATTGAAAACACCTGCAGTCGGCAATTCCATCACACGATGAAGAGCCTTACCCAATGTGTTCATCAACAACGGAGAAAATGCAACATCATCGAAAGCTGTAATGGCTTCCTGCTTTCTCAGCTTGTCCAGTACCCAATCACTAAAACTGGATTTGGAAGCACCGGCTGCAGGCCCGAAAAAATTGGTTCGTAAAACTGTCGCGCCAGCGGGTCTTGCTGCAAGTTCCCCGGTATATTTTGACAGCGCATAGACGTTGACGATATCGACCACATCTTCCTCATGCGGGCCGTCACCATCATATAGCTGGTCGGTGGAAATCTGAATCAGATGACAATCCCTGCGCCGGCCGATCCAATAGGCAAGGACTTCCACGCTCCGTACGTTCAG
>JBCCEP010000580.1:0-1606 GCA_039030215.1 Pseudomonadota bacterium | reverse complement strand
GTAACAAAGCAATTGTCGCAGCAATTCGATACCGCGAAACAGGACCTTTCCGATCTTACCGGCAAACTCACCGAAGCAGGTTCAGGGAACGGCGCAGTCGGTGAAATCAGCGAAAGCATGAAGGCGCTGACTGCCCGGGTGGAGAATACGGAAAATCTACTTCAGGGCCTGGAAAAGAGTACGGAAGGAAGTTCCGGTGCCAACTCTGTCCAGATCGAGAGTTTTCGTGGTGAGCTTGAAGGTCAGAAAAAAGAAATGCAGGCGATCAATGACCAGCTTGCCAAGCTGACGGCCAAAACCGACCAGATCGAAGCAAATGCGCAGAAATTGGCGGATGCTGCTCAAGAGGTCCGGGATATTCGCGATACCCAATTGGATGAAGAACAGACGAGGTTACGCAAGAACACGGCAGACGCACTGCAAGCGGCTCATCTGGACGGTCAGGACGTCTCGCCGTTTTTGGCGCCTGCCAGATCCATGGTCAGCAATACTGATGCAATTGATGAACTGCAGAACCTTGCAAATAGCGGTGTTGCCACCAATCAGGACCTCATCAGCGGATTTCGGGTAAAGCTGCGCTCAATCCTGGGAGCCGCGGGAAAGGAACCAGACGGACTCGTCGGCAAGTTTCTTTCAAATGCCATGACGCTTGTTACCGTCAAGCCGGCCGGTCCTGTGGCCGGTGACAACCCGGCTGCAATTGCCTCGCGCATTGATGCAGCACTTGCTAGCGGGCAATTTGGTGAAGCATTGAAGGAATGGGAAACCTTGCCTCAGCCGAGCAAGGATGTATCGGCTGATTGGCAGATGAAGCTGCAAGGCCGGATTGAAGCTGACAAGCTTCTCGATCAGATTGTAACCGAACTCAAATCCGGGACGCAGGATAATGGGTAGCCGGTGCGTATTGGCAAATCCGTGTTTACCGCTATTACTGTATGCCGAAGTTTGAATAGAGTTGGTGTAAGCGTATGATCCGTATCTTTATTTTCCTTGCTGTCGTATTGGCGCTTGGCTTTGGTTTTGCCTGGTTTGCCGATCGTCCAGGCGACGTCACCTTGCGCTGGCAGGGCATGGAATATGAAACCAGCCTGATGGTTGTTGTTTCGGCACTGACAGCGGCAGTGGCAGCTATCCTGTTCGTCATCTGGTTTTTGTCGGCGGTCATCCGTTCGCCATCGCTAATTCGGCGTTTTTTCACCAATCGGCGGCGCGACCGGGGATATTCGGCCCTATCACAGGGTTTGATTTCGGCTGGGGCAGGTGACGTCATGCAGGCCCGGGTAAAGGCCAGGGAAAGCCGCAAATTGCTGGGCGAAGAGCCGCTGGTCGGCCTTTTGGAGGCTCAAACCCTGCTGCTGGAGGGTGACAGGCCCGCTGCCCGGAAGAAATTTTCCGGGATGCTGGATGATGACCAGACAAGGCTGATTGCGTTGCGCGGATTGCACTTTGAGGCCGAACATGAAGGCGCCATTGAAGCCGCCCGGCACTATGCGGAGGAAGCTTCGCAGCAGGTGCCATCGCTACCCTGGGCCTCCAGCGCGATGTTGCGTTACCAGTCCCAGGAAGGGGATTGGGAAGGCGCGATGCGAACGCTGGAAATGGTTCG
>JBCCEP010000579.1:0-1635 GCA_039030215.1 Pseudomonadota bacterium | reverse complement strand
GCCAACAGTACCGAAGCCGACTACCGGGATGATGTCGGTGAACCACCCAAGACTGCTCTTGTAATTGCGGCTCTTCTTATTTTTGGACTAATTGCGCTACCAGTTGGTGCTGAACTCACTGTTGCCGGGGCAACCATGATTGCCCAGAGCATGGGCATTTCAGACGAGGTTATCGGACTGACAATTGTGGCTGTTGGTACCTCCCTGCCGGAATTGGCGACCAGCGTTCTTGCTGTCTGGCGCAAGAATGCCTCAGTAGCGCTCGGCAATGTCGTCGGATCAAACATTCTCAATATTGCGGCAGTGATGGGCGTTACCGCACTGATCGTGCCGGTACCGATTGGCGATGCTATCATCTATGGAGAGATGTGGGTAATGCTGGCAACAGCGGTCTTGTTGGCGGTATTGGCGCATTACCGGGTCACCATCGGTAGACGCATGGGTCTTGCAATGACTGTCGGCTATATCATCTTTGTGATTAGCGCATTCGCCTATCCCTGATTTTAATTCGAGATCAATTCAACAAGATGACGATTGCAGACAAACAAGAAAACGGCAGAACGCGAACGGCGTTGGTGACCGGTGGTTCACAACGAATTGGTGCGGCGATTGTGAAGGATCTGGCGCGGAACGGATTCAAGGTAGTGATCCACTATCACAGCTCGGAAGCATCGGCGCGCGAAACAGCCGACCAGATCAGGCGCGATGGTGGAAAGGCTGAGATTGTTCAGGCAGACCTGACCAGCCCAGAAAGCTGCAATGAACTCATTGCAGCAGCTCGGGAAGTGACCGGCCCGATTGATCTGCTGGTAAACAATGCCTCAATATTCAAACACGATACGGCCAGCAAGCCCGATCTGGGAGTCTGGGAAGAGCACATGGCTGTCAATGTCAGGGCTCCTGCCCTGCTGACCTCGCGGATTTCGGAGCAGTCGGACCTCGAGAGCGGTGTGGTCATCAACATTATCGACCAGAGAGTATGGGCACTTACGCCAAATTACTTCTCCTACACCTTGTCCAAATCAGCCCTTTGGACAGCCACAAGGACAATGGCCCTGGAGTTTGCACCGAAAATCCGGGTCAATGCGATCGGGCCTGGCCCAACCTTGCCGAACATCCGTCAGTCAGATGCCGACTTTCAGGCCCAGCGCGATGGACTGATCCTGAAACGGGGACCGGAACTGGATGAATTCGGCGCGACAATCCGGTATCTTTACGAAATGGAATCGATCACAGGTCAGATGGTCGCCCTTGATGGCGGACAGCATCTGGCATGGGAGACGCCGGATGTCACTGGCGCAAATGAATGAACGAAGATGGAAATCGCTCCACGGATTCCCTGGTTTCGCGAGATGGCAACCTCCAGATTGCGGACATTAAATGGGAAGAAGCTCCGGCTGAAGGCAGCGGACGGAGCGGCGTTGAAATAATCTCGGATTTTGTCAAACGACTTCCCAATTCGCCGGGTGTCTACCGCATGTTCAATGCCGAAGGAGATGTGCTCTATGTCGGAAAGGCGCGAAATCTTAAGAAGCGCGTAACCTCCTATGCCAAGGCAGGCGGACATACCACTCGGATCGCGCGGATGGTCCATGAGACCGCGACGATGGAGTTCGTCCGGACCCATACCGAAAG
>JBCCEP010000578.1:0-1643 GCA_039030215.1 Pseudomonadota bacterium | reverse complement strand
TCCAACGCGAAATTCACGCGCAGGTTTCGGTTCATCGAAGCTGAGCTGGCCAAGGCCAACAAAAAACCCACTGATAGTACTCTTGCAGAAATGGATTCGCTCTGGGATCTGGCGAAACTGTCAGAGAAATCTCAATAACATTTTCCCGATTTAAATAGTCAGGTATTGACGTGGCGAAGATAGATCCATTTATGGTGCAATCGCGATTTTTGGATAGGAACCTGTGATGCGCCTTGCTTTTCTTACACTTGCCGCCGGTCTTGCTGCCCTCCCTGCTATGGCTTCAGAAGTAAACATATATTCCTACCGGCAACCGGAGTTGATCCAGCCCCTTCTTGAAGGATTCACTGAAAAGACTGGAATCAAAACCAATGTCGCGTTCGTTCGAAAGGGCCTGATCGAGCGCTTGCAGGCCGAGGGCGCACGTTCGCCCGCCGACATTATTTTGACGACCGACATCTCCCGCCTGACAGCCGCGAAAGATGCCGGAATTACTCAGTTTGTGGAAAGCGAAGCGCTTAACGCTTCAATTCCTCCGCATTTGCGTGATCCGAACGGCCACTGGTATGCCCTGACAACGCGTGCGCGTATCGTATATGCCTCAAAAGCACGGGTCGCCGACGGCGAAGTCACAACCTACGAAGACTTGGCTGATCCAAAATGGAAAGGTCGCATTTGCACCCGTTCAGGTACGCACGTTTACACGCTCGGCCTTTTAGGCGCCGTTATCGAACATAATGGAACCGAGGCTGCAGAAGCATGGCTTCAAGGCATCAAAGACAACCTTGCCAAGGCGCCGGAAGGAAATGACCGGGCTCAAGTTAAGTCAATCTGGGCCGGAGAATGCGACATCTCATTGGGTAACACCTATTACATGGGTGCCATGTTGAAGGACAAAGAACAAAAAGATTGGGCGAACGATGTACGCATCGAGTTTCCAACATTTGCCAGCAATGGAAAGACCCACGTAAATGTTTCCGGCGTTGCGATGACTTCAAGCTCGCCAAACCGCGAGAATGCCCTGGCTCTTATGGAGTATTTGACGTCCGCTGAGGCGCAAAATACTTACGCGGCAGTCGTTAACGAATATCCCGCAAGCGTAAATGCTGAGCCTTCCGAGCTGGTAGCAAGCTGGGGCGACCTCGAAGCCGACGATACTAATCTTGAGAATATCGCTGCTCAGCGTCCAGAAGCTCTCAAAATGGTCGAACGCGTCGATTTCGACGGCTGATCGTTCTGGACATCAGAACGGGGTGCGGCCAATCTCGGAACTCCATTAAGGAGCATCCATGGCCGCAGCCCGAAAGATCATTATTGATACCGATCCCGGTCAGGACGATGCGGTCGCCATCCTGCTGGCGCTGGCATCACCAACTGAGTTGGATGTCCTGGGCGTAGTCGCGGTAGCCGGAAATGTTCCCTTACATCTGACAGAGAAAAATACACGAATTGTTTGTGAACTGGCCGGTCGTCCGGATTTGCCGGTTTTTGCCGGATGCGACGCGCCCCTAAAACGCAAGCTTGTGACTGCCGAACATGTGCACGGGAAGTCTGGGCTCGATGGGCCGCCATTGCCCGAACCTTCGATGCCGCTTCAGGACAAACACGGTGTTGATTTCATCATTGAAACACTAAGGTCCGAG
>JBCCEP010000577.1:0-1651 GCA_039030215.1 Pseudomonadota bacterium | reverse complement strand
GGGTTTGCCCTTAATTTACTCTCATTACGAGACAGGAAATCCCAGTATAGAGGGTTGAATGGACAGGCATTTTCTCCAAATTTCTTCTTCACCTCATACCGGCACGTGTCACAATAGTTCGACATTTTGGAGATGTAATTTCCGCTCGCTGCATATGGCTTTGAAGCAAGCAGACCACCGTCGGCGAATTGACTCATTCCAATCGTGTTGGGAAGCTCAACCCACTCATAAGCGTCGGCATAAACCGAAAGGTACCATTCGTGCACCTGCCTGGGTTCGATACCAGCCAGCAGAGCGAAATTGCCCGTCACCATCAAGCGCTGGATATGATGGGCATAAGCTTCTTCTTTCGTTTGCAGGATAGCCTCCCGGACACAATTCATGTCCGTTTTACTGCTCCAGTAGAATTCTGGCAGGTCCCGGTCTGCGTCCAGATAGTTCAATTCGACATAATCGGGCATATTCAGCCAATAAATTCCTCTTACAAATTCTCGCCAGCCAATCACCTGGCGGATAAATCCTTCGGCTGAATTCAATGGAACGCGTCCTTCGATATATTCACGCTCCACTTTTCGGCATAACGACATCGGGTCCAATAGCCCGGCGTTCAGATATTGAGATATGACAGAATGGGAAAGAAAACGTTCTCCGCTTAACATCGCGTCCTGATAGTCACCAAATGAAGCAAGTGAATTATCCAGGAAATGTTCAAAAGCCATACCGGCCTGATCAGCAGTCACCGCAAACCAAAATGGATCCAGATCGCCGAAATGATCCGCAAATCTGTTGTTCACCGTCGAGATTACATCCCGTGTGACAGCATCCGGTTCAAACTTAAGCGGTGTTGAGAAATCTGTATCGGACGATGCGGCTTTGCGATTGTCGGCATCAAAGTTCCAGCGACCACCGACTGGCGCTTCTCCAACCATCAACAAGCCGGTCTTGCGTCGCATTTCACGATAAAAATACTCCATTCGCAATTGTTTGCGCCCGTCGGCCCAGTTGGCGAATTCTTCACGCGAACAGAGAAATCTTGAATCCCTTGGAATCCGAACAGGTAGATCAAGATCGGTCTGCCAAGCTGCCATCTCCTGAAAAAGCCGCCACTCGCCCGGTTCGGTGACAATCAATCCATCAAGACCCCGTCGGGTGATCGATCGCTTTACTTCCCCAAACAACGAACCGGAATTTTCCGGATTATCGATCTTGATGTAATCAACAGACCATCCAGAACTTCGCAACTCCTCTGCAAAGTGCCGCATGGCAGAGAACAAGAAGGCTATTTTCTTTTTGTGATGATTTACGTAGGTCGCTTCCGTCTGAACTTCCGCGATTAACACCCTGTCGGAGTTTCGATCCGCCATCTGCAGCGAGCTGATGTTTGTCGAAAGCTGGTCACCCAGGATGAGAACCAGGTTTTTCCTGCCCATTGCTTCCTACCAACTGCCGGATGTGTTTTTTCTTCGTTTCCGGTCCATGCGCTGCCAGGCCAAAAACAATTGATAAAACCCAATGGCAAAATGCCTGGTAACCGGAAAGCTGAACACAAAGGAAAATCGCCCTGCTATTTATACTGAAAGTGATATTTTGAGCTCTTTCGGCCAGCAGGTCACCCTATTAGCTGGCCAAATGCCTCCTGAGCCGCCCTTGG
>JBCCEP010000576.1:0-1666 GCA_039030215.1 Pseudomonadota bacterium | reverse complement strand
GAAAATCTGGTTTTTCGCGGCATGATCTTGCGTCCGGACGGCAGTGATGCACATGAAATCGAATTGGAGGGACTTGCGACGGATGCCGCCGAGATCGGTAAGGCGGCGGCGCAGGTTTTGCGGGACAAGGCGGGCGACGCCTATTTCGAAAGCTGGATCTGACGGGGTGTATTCCTGATGGTGCCGTCATGAAAGTCTTGATCACCAGGGCAATAGGGCCAGCCCAGCTTACCGCCAATCATCTTTCTGCTGCGGGTCATGAAGCGGTTCTCCTGCCCATTGTCGAATACAATAATCTGCTACCAAGTGAAGCGGATGGCGAAATCCTGTCACGCTATTTCGAAGGCATTGCATTCACCAGTGTCGCGGCGGTTCATGCCTTGAAAGCTCGAATTCCAGAACCGACGGTCCTCAATAGGCTTCGTGAACTTCCGGCATTTTGCGTTGGCGGGAAAACCGGTGAAGCAGCAAGAGAGGCAGGTTTTGGCAAATGCCATGTCGCCGAGGGAAATATTGCCTCGCTAGCAGTCCTGATAAATTCGGCCTTTGACGGCGAAACGGACAACACCAGACGAATTCTCTATCCGGCACCGCGCCACAAGCATGAAAATCTTGCGGACTTGCTAGACAAGCTGATTGTAGATGAACTGACCGTCTATGAGGCGCGGCTCGTCGACCCGGGCCGACAGAAACTGAAAAGCACGCTGAATGACGTTGCCGATGGGGCCGCCTTCTTTTACTCACGCCGAACCGCCTCGCATTTCTTTAGCTTAATGCAAAAGCATGAATTGCGAGCATTACCCAAAAAAATGAGGATTGTCGCAATCTCACAAAATGTGGCAGATATTGTGCGTCAATCGGCGCAAATTAGTGGCAATCAGGTGATTGCAGTCCCAAATACGCCGCATGAAGAAGGAATGATTTCCTGTCTTTCGACTTTTGAGTGATCATGGCATCGTATAGTGGCAGATATTGAACCTAAACGGCTGAAAATTACCGGCGAATTTGTTTTATTGGTATGGAGATTTGAATGACGTCGCGAAAGACCCCGCCAAAACGAACTGGTACGAGTGGGCGGCCTCAAAAAATCATCGATCTGGAAGCCAAGGAAGTTTCTGATCAGGAAGCAAATACCGACAAGAAGCCGGATCCGAAAACAGCTGCCAGCGCCAGCGGAGCCAAATCCGCGCCAAAAACCAGTGGCGCAGCGACGAGCGGTGCGGCGGCAAGCAGCGCGAAAGCCAGTGACAAGCCGTCGCGAGCGCCTGAACAGGCCGGCAAACCGGACAAAATCGATCATTCTCAGCTAATGCGTCATCTGCCATTGCTCTTGGCGGCGATCGCGGGCGGCGTTATCGCCCTGGCCGGAAACGGAATTGTCAGCGGTTTGAGCGGGTCGTCCGATCAACACGGCGAAAACATCGCTGCGCTTACCGGGCAGCTGGAAACCAGCAGCAGTGCAATCCGTGGAGAGATTGCGCAAATCAAGCAGGATACCGAAGACCGCCTGTCGGGTCTGGATGGCGTAACAAAGCAATTGTCGCAGCAATTCGATACCGCGAAACAGGACCTTTCCGATCTTACCGGCAAACTCACCGAAGCAGGTTCAGGGAACGGCGCAGTCGGTGAAATCAGCGAAAGCATGAAGGCGCTGACTGCCCGGGTG
>JBCCEP010000575.1:0-1688 GCA_039030215.1 Pseudomonadota bacterium | reverse complement strand
TTCTACTTCCTTGACATAAATCGAACCTGTTCCTAGAGCGCTTCGGCCTTGACCAGTGAATGCACGTCATCGACCCGCGCAGCATCAAGATGGGCTTCCGTGATACCGAATTCCTGACCCATGATTTCCTCAATGCCGCCGACCAGTGCCAGAGCGTCGAGCCCATAAAAACGCATCAGATAGGGGCGGGAACCGCCATGCGCATAGGTGTCCTTCAGCCCGAGCCTGACCAGGCGCTTGCCAATACCGGCTTCCGCCATTGTTTCGGCAACGAGCGAACCAATGCCCCCATCGACAACGTGGTTTTCAAGGGTCACCACGCCATGCTTTACGCTGGCGATATGGTCGAGCAATGCACTTGAATCAAACGGCTTGATCGTGTGCAGGTGCAGATGGCGAATGGAAAGTCCCGCCTTTGCAAAAGCCGCCCGCGCACGCATGGCTTCTTCGGTGCAGATGCCGGAAGTAACCACGAGTACGTCGGTGCCATCGCTGAGTTCCCGCATTTCGCCTACTTTTATTGGCGTATCAAACAGACGCGGAACAGATCCCCGCAAGACACGGCACCAGACCGGACCATCGATACTATCAGCTGCCTCGCAAATTGACTCCACTTCCGTGGCGTCACCGGTCTCCAGGATGGTCATGTTCGGAATCGACCGCATGACAGAGATGTCCTCGATCGACTGGTGAGTCATGCCGCCCGGAGTGGTGACGCCCGGGAGGAAACCCATCAGGCGGACCTTGCGTCTCGGATAGGCCACGGAGGCCATGAGCTGGTCGTAAGGCCGCCTATACATGAACACGCCGAAAGTATGGATAAACGGCCTGTAGCCCGCCAGGCCCAAACCTCCGGCGAAACTCATCATGTTTTGTTCGGCCATGCCAAGCGAGAGAAACTGATCGGGATGCCGGTCCCGAAATCCGTCGACCTCGCAAGATGACGTCAAGTCTGCGGAAAGGCACAAGACCTCGGGATGCGCGACAGCGTATTTCTCGAAGGCTGTGGCATATGGGCGGCTGACCATTTCAACCATGGCTAAGTTCCTCAGTGCACATAATCTATCGGGTCAATGCCAAGATCGGCGGCAATTGAAACATTCATCCGGGCGCGCTCGTCTTCGGATTTGAATCGCACATAATGCAATCTCGGAAACCGCTCCTGGAGAATGTTCATGGTGTGATACGGGCTGGTATTTGCCAGGATTATCAATGGCTTACCATCATGCTTTTCCTGCGCTGCATCGCGCATGGCAGAGATGTCATGTCCGTCGATCTCCACGCAATGGGCGCCAAAAATGCGAAATTTTTCTGCTATATCGCCGACTTTCATGACTGAATCCATCGCGCCATCGCATTGCTGCCTGTTGACGTCCATGATGGCCTTCAGATTGTCGATTCCGTGGTGGGCACAGGCTTGCACCGCCTCCCAGGTTTGTCCTTCCTGTACTTCGCCGTCAGACATGAATACCCAGGTATTGCCACTTTCGCCGCGGCGCTTGCGGCCCCAGGCAAGGCCTGAACCTGTCGAGAGCCCGATGCCGAGCGTGCCGTTGTGAACCTCCATTCCCGGGGAATGTTCGGCGCCGATCATTTCCACCGACGAGCCGTCCTTATTGAACATTTCAAGTCCCTCCGGCGCCAACCGGCCAACCTCAATCAGCGTTGCATAGGCAACAAGGGCGTAG
>JBCCEP010000574.1:0-1691 GCA_039030215.1 Pseudomonadota bacterium | reverse complement strand
GCCTTCTGATTTGGGTGCAACCATGGTTGCGGTGAAGGCTGTGTACCAGAAAATCTGCTGAGCAACGTTACCTTGGGCAAGTGCTGGCAAGGACTGATAGAAGTCGTAGTCCGCTGCGCCGGGAGGTGCATAATTGCGGAGCCACTCATCCCATTTGCGAATAGCGTAGACAGAGGCCGGGCCGTTGGCTTCACCGCCGCGGGATACACTAGCGCCCTGCGGATTACACGAACCGGCTTCCATGCGGATGCCCCATTCGTCGATCGGTATGCCGTTTGGTTCGCCCTGGCTTCCTGTTCCAGCCATTGAAAGCCAGGCATCAGTCATACGCCAGCCAAGGTCAGGTGCGCGCTTTCCATAGTCCATGTGACCGTAGATCGTCGTGCCATCGATTTCCTTGACGTCTTTGGAAAAGAATTCGGCGATATCTTCATATGCTGACCAGTTGACCGGTACACCCAAATCATAGCCGTATTTTTCCTTGAACTGCTTCTGCAGGTCTTCGCGGTCGAACCAGTCCTTGCGGAACCAGTAGAGGTTCGCGAATTGCTGATCCGGCAACTGGTAGAGATCACCATCCGGACCAGTGGTGAATGATGTGCCCATGAAGTCGGCAAGGTCGAGCATCGGATTTGTGACATCCTTGCCTTCGCCGGCCATCCAGTCCGTCAGGTTGCGTGCAAGCTGCAGGCGTGAATGAGTTCCAATCAGGTCGGAATCGTTGACGTAGGCGTCATACAGATTTCTTCCTGTCTGCATTTGGGTCTGAACCGCCTGGACAACTTCACCTTCTCCGAGGATCTGGTGATTGACCTTGATGCCGGTAATTTCCTCAAACGCCTTGGTGAGGGTTTCAGATTCATAGTTGTGGGTCGGAATGCCCTCAGAGAGGACATTTATTTCCATGCCTGCAAATGGTTGTGCAGCATTGATGAACCATTCCATCTCCTGCATCTGCTCATCTTTGGTGAGCACGGAAGGCTGGAATTCATCATTCACCCACTTTTCCGCTTCTGCCATACCAGCGAATGCCGGCATGCAAGCCATGTTCAAAGCGACGGCAGCAGCCGAAGCTAAAAGCAACTTTTTCATGCGTTCTCCTCCAGGATAAATTGGATTCAAGAATAGGTCTGGGGTGATCCATTTTGAACCACAGACAGAAAAATACGAAAAAAAACGAAAGTCAATAGGTTCGCTATTGATTTTTTTGTTTTCGGTTCGTAATTATTTCGAAAGTGCTCGGAGGAGATAATCATGCAGGCGTTGCCGCCTCGGCAGACGGATATCCTTGACATCGCGCGGAGCGAAGGCCGGGTTGATGTCGAATCCCTGTCGCGCAGATTTGGTGTGACCCCGCAGACAATCCGCAAGGATTTGAACGATCTGTGCGATATGGAACGGTTGCACCGGGTGCATGGTGGTGCAGTGTTTCCAAGCAATACGGTCAATCTAGCCTATCGGGCGAGACGTGAAATTGCGGCCGAAGGTAAAGCGCACATAGCACAAACTGTCGCGCAGCTCATTCCTGAGAACGCTTCCCTCATATTGAATATTGGTACGACCACAGAAGCTGTGGCTCATTGCTTGCGCCGTCACAAAGGACTGATGGTGATTACCAATAATCTGAATGTTGCGATGATCCTGTCGGAGGCGCCTGACGTCGACCTTGTCGTTTCCGGCGGAATGGTGCG
>JBCCEP010000573.1:0-1717 GCA_039030215.1 Pseudomonadota bacterium | reverse complement strand
GGGTGCGCCTGCGGTGCGATCCGCTATGAGAGCCACGCTGAGATCGAGTTCTCGTTCAATTGCCATTGCCGGAAGTGCCAGCGGGCAACGGGTACCGGCCATTCCAGTGCCTTTGCCGTGCCGGTCGCCGAAACGACCATCACCGGCACGATCAAGGAGTATGAGGCCGGCAGCGACAATGGCGCGAAAACATATGCCGGATTTTGTGAAAAGTGCGGTTCGCCGGTCTCAAGTCGCACTGCCCGGTTTCCCGAAAGACTATACCTGCACGCAGCGACCCTTGATGATCCCACGATCTTTCACCCGAAATTCATCGTCTATGACGAGGTGGCGCAGCCATGGGACCCGCCGGCCCACGACCTCATTGATGGCGCGGCGTCACCCTAAGCCGGGTGTCACGCGGCCAGTTCAGCAATCAATTTCACGGGGCCAGCAGCACTGAGCCCGTATGGGACATTCTCCCCGGCAAGCCACATGTCAGCCTGGCGCGATCTCCCACCATGCCGCTTCGCTTTTTGCGTGCTGAAAGATTGTTCCCACTGGGACACTTGGCGCCAAAAATCTTAGGCAGGCATGTCAACATTTGCCGGAATTTCGGCTAAAATGGAAGGTATTCCATGGGCGGCACGGAGAGAGATGATGGAGGACCAACTCGGAATACCACATTCGGTGGGGCAGGCGCCTGCCAACGCAGTCGCTGGTCCTGTTTCGGCTTTCGACCGTTGGGTGGTTCGCCAATTGCTTTCCGCACTTCCGGAAATGCCGATTTCTATCACGATCTGGAATGGCGAGAAGGTGACGGCCAGATCCGTCGACCCTGTCGCCGGCTTCAAGATCAAAAACCGCAAGGCGCTTTATCGGCTTATACAGAATCCGGGACTGAATTTCGGCGACCTTTACTGCACCGGTGATATCGAAGTCGACGGCAAACTGCGAGACCTTCTTCGCGTTGTCAGGCCCCCCAATAGCAAGAGGGTTAGCGGATTGCCCGGCTTGTGGCGCCGGGCGGCCTGGCGGAACATCGCATCGGCATCCGCATCCACCGATGGGGCCAAAACCAATATTCATCATCACTACGATATCGGAAACGAATTCTACTCTCTTTGGCTTGATCAGGCGGCCATGCAGTATACGTGTGCGTACTTCGCCGATCCTTCTATGACACTGGAAGAAGCCCAGCTTGCCAAGATGCATCATGTCTGCCGCAAGCTTCGCCTGCAGCCCGGCCAGGCCGTTGTTGAAGCCGGATGCGGGTGGGGTGGGTTCTCTAGATTTATGGCTCGCGAATATGGCGTGAAAGTCCGAGCCTACAACATTTCCCGAGAACAGGTGAAATTCACCAACGACAAGGCAAAGGAATAGGGCCTTTCCGATCTGGTCGAATATGTCGAGGATGATTTCCGCAACATAAATGGTCAATACGACGTGTTTGTTTCCGTCGGCATGCTGGAGCATGTCGGTCTTGCGAATTATTCTGCTCTTGGCGGTGTTATCCGGGGCGCATTGAAGGAGCACGGCATCGGGCTCATCCACTCAATTGGCCGCAACGTTCCGAAAAAGATGAATCCATGGCTGGAGAAGCGGATCTTCCCGGGAGCCTATGCGCCGACCTTGAAAGAAATGGCGGAAATCTTCGAGACGGCGGATGTCTCCGTGCTTGATGTGGAAAATATCCGCCTTCATTATGCCAAGACGCTGGAGCACTGGCTGGAGCGAT
>JBCCEP010000572.1:0-1722 GCA_039030215.1 Pseudomonadota bacterium | reverse complement strand
TGTAAAAGGTACCGGGCTCGGGTTGATGGTTTTGCTTGTATTGCGTGCAGCAGGTCAATTCTTATCTCTTCGTTTTATCAAAGCGAGCACCAGTCTGGTGACCGCACTTGTTGTTGCCTTGATTCTCGCCCGGTTTGGGCAGGATATTGCAGCATTTGTTGCTAGCCATCCCGTGCAACCAGACATAGGCACGTCGCAAGGCTAAACCAGCATTCCCATCGGTTTCTCGATATAATTCTTGAACGCCCCGGCGAGCTGAGCCCCCAGCGCACCATCGATCACGCGGTGATCAAAAGCAAAAGTAACAGTCATCACCTTCGCCATTGCTAAAGCGCCATCTTTGACAACCGCCTTTTGTTCACCAGCTCCGATCGCAATGATTGATGCATGTGGCGGATTGATGATTGAGGTGAAGTTAGCAACACCAAACATTCCGAGATTAGAAACCGCCGTTGAACCACCCTGATACTCTTCCGGCTTCAATTTGCGATCACGTGCACGTTTTGCCATATCCTTAATTTCATTGGAAATAACAGAGAGTGTTTTGGCCTCGGCGTCGCGCACAATTGGCGTTATCAATCCGTCAGGTATTGCAACCGCAACACCAACATCCGAATGTTTATGCAAAATACGTGCTCCAGATGTCCATGACGCATTCGCCATGGGAACATCCTGCAGTGCAAGCGCCATTGCTTTGATAATGAAATCATTCACTGAAACCTTGTAAGCAGGTTTTTCATCAGCAATTGGTGCCGCTGCGTTGATTTCCTTGCGCAGGGACAGCATCGCATCCAGTTCACAATCCATGGAGAGGAAATAAGAAGGAATGGTTTGCGAGGATTCCAGCAAACGGCTGGCAATGACCTTGCGCATATTGTCATGCGGCAGAATTTCGTAATCACCTTCATTGTAAAGTGCGAGAACTGAATCATCGCTCATTGCAGAGGCAGATGTAACCGCTGGTTGCGCATGTTGTACGGACGTTTGGACAGGCTTTGATGCAGCATCTGTTTGTCCTCCAGATTTTCCTTCCACATCTGATTTGACAATACGGCCATGCGGCCCGCTTCCTATAATGGTAGAAAGATCAATGCCGTTTTGCTCTGCAATGCGACGTGCGAGTGGTGAAGCAAAAATACGATCTCCGGATGGTTCATCCGATGTTACTGCTTTTGGATTGGCCGGCTCGGCTTCTGCTGAGCCTTTCTGGGAATCAGTCGGAGTGGACTCGATAAGATCAGACTGCTCAGATGATGGTGTTTTTTCTGGAGCTTTGGGGCTTGAAGAAACATCAATAGAGCCCGCATCTTCGCCCTCTTCGGCAAGGACAGCAATAACTGAATTCACTTTCACGCCTTCGCTGCCTTCAGCAACCAGGATTTTAGCTACAGTGCCTTCATCAATCGCTTCCACTTCCATGGTCGCCTTATCCGTTTCAATTTCTGCAATAATGTCTCCTGCGGAAACTTCATCACCCTCTTTTACGAGCCATTTGGCAAGATTACCTTCTTCCATGGTTGGAGACAGGGCTGGCATGGTGATTTCAATCGGCATTGCCATTCACTTTCTGATCACTGTCATTTCCTTCAAACCTGCCATCATTCAGCAACATGTTTGTCGTAATATTAATTTTGCCGTCATCGGCCGGAATCCATTCAGCCAATCGGGTCAACCGATTATGTTCGTCAGCAAATTAGCGAATTGCCTCATCTTCACTCAATT
>JBCCEP010000571.1:0-1741 GCA_039030215.1 Pseudomonadota bacterium | reverse complement strand
TTCGTGGCAATGTGCCTGTTCCCGCAATGGTTCGCGCCAATCGCATGGGTCTTTGCCGCTATCGTCTTGTACACCACGCTTTCACGAATAGTTCTCGCCCATCGGCAGTTCCACTAGCGTCCAGCGTTCAAGAGACCTTGGCTGCGGCGATCGCAGCCTCGACGTCCTCAATCAGATCTTGCGGGTCCTCCAGCCCGGCAGACAGTCTCAACATGCCGTCGGATATGCCTAATTCGTCTCTGGCTTCTTGTGTCAGATTTTTGTGCGTTGTCGTTGCCGGATGGGTGATCAGGCTTTTTGCGTCTCCAAGATTATTGGATATCTGAATCAATTTAAGCGCGTTCAGGAAGGCGAATGCAGCCGGCTTGCCGCCGTCAACCTCAAAGGCAACCAGCGTCGAACCTTCCTGCATTTGCCGCGCTGCTAATTCTGCCTGCGGATGGTCGTCGCGCCCGGGATACAACACCTTGGTGATGCCATCCTGCTCGCTCAGGAAATCGGCGATCAGGCTGGCAGTTTCGGTCTGCCGGCATACCCGCGCGGACAGGGTTTCCAGGCTTTTGAGCATGACCCACGCATTGAACGGGCTCATGCTGGGGCCGGTATGGCGATAGTAGTCATAGAGTTTTTCATCGATCCATTCCTTGTCGGAAAGGATCGCGCCGCCCAGGCAGCGGCCCTGGCCATCGATATGCTTCGTCGCGGAATAGACCACGATATCGGCGCCCAGTTCCAGCGGTCTCTGCCAAAGCGGTGTCGCAAACACATTGTCCACGATCAGCTTGGCACCGACTTCATGCGCAAGATCGGCAATCGCGGCAATATCGCAAAGTTCAAGCGTCGGATTGGTCGGTGTTTCGAGAAAAAACACCTTGGTGTTGGGTTTCACGGCCTTTTTCCATGCCTCGATGTCACGACCGTCAACCAGGGTAGAACTCACCCCGCAACGGGCCATCTGGGTTTCGATCACCCACCGGCAGGAACCAAACAGGGCCCGCGCCGAGACGATATCGTCCCCAGCTTCAACCTGGCAGGCAACAGAAGCATGAACCGCTGCCATTCCTGAAGCAGTCGCTCGAGCAGCCTCTGCACCCTCCAGCTGGCACAGGCGTTGTTCGAGCATCTCCACTGTCGGATTGGCATAGCGCGAATAGATGAACCCGTCCTCGTCGCCCTTGAAGCGGGCTTCGGCGGTCTCTGCGCTGTCATAGACAAAACCCTGCGTCAGGTAGAGTGCCTCGGAAGTCTCGCCAAATTGCGATCTTGTCGTACCGCCATGAACGAGGGCAGTCGCCTGTCGCCACTTTTTTTTGGGAATGGACTTCGTCATTATATCTGCCCCTTTCAATATGCTTCTCCAGGAGCCGGATAAAAAATTATCCGGCCGCAATTTCGCTGACCGGATTACTCGCGGCCCTTTTAGCGACTTTTTTTACGTGGCTGCAAGCCGGCCGGCCCAAATCACCACGGAATTAAAGTGTGATTTACTCCTGCTCATCGGTTGCGTCAACCGGCTTATTGTCTATTCCTGTCTTCGGGTGAGGTAGAACAGGCGGGAACATGACGCGAAAGACCGGTATATTTCCTGATCAACTGATTAAGGATTTGTTTGATTCAGGCGCCTTGAAGAGCGAACGGGATCTGGATCCTGACCAGATACAACCGGCCAGCCTGGATCTGCGCCTGGGCAGGATTGCTTACCGGATACGGGCATCCTTCCTGCCCGGACCCGAACAATCCG
>JBCCEP010000570.1:0-1758 GCA_039030215.1 Pseudomonadota bacterium | reverse complement strand
CGTAGAACAGACTGTCCTGCATCACCTGCCGGCCGCCCATCATCGTCGCAACTCCCCACTGATTGCTTCAATGAAACCCTTGAATCAGCTTCCCGCGAGCCGTTCAACACCCAACTTTTTCAACACAATCGGGCAGAAGCGACTATTCAATTTTCTTGATGAAATCGCCCGAGATAGCAATCAGCTATCAACCTGGATAGGAACGAAACGGCCCAAAGCAGCCATCCGAGCGTCGTTCCGGTTTTGCACCGCGATATCCGAAAGCGGACCTTCACCAACGCTGATGAGAGCTTCACCGCGCATGCGGATTAATGTCCCAAAGCCGACATCTAACCTCGGTAATTTTGATCCGTTTTCACTCCGAAACCTGCCGACTCCCCCTCGTGAAGAACTTGCCTTTCATCACGAGTATCGCCGTGAGAGTGTTTCGCTGGTGTGAACCGGAGGCGCTACGCAGGTGAACGCCAAAATCCAACCGCTCGCGGTGTAGATCGTCGCGAACTATGTCCGCTAGTACACGCAAGTATCATTTCATTTCCATGGTTTGGCTCAATATTTGGGTCCAAACCCCGGCGAAACAAACCCGCGCTCATCCATGTAGCCACCGCCGGAAAGATAACGTCGTTCAAAAGATAGCGGTGAACAGCTTGCCAGTGTCTGATCTACAAAAGTGTTACAATTGTTCACCGGACCCCAAATGCCCAGCGGACGTCCTATTTTCAGGGCTTGGTCGACACAAGATTCGTCAATGTTTGGGACAACATTACAAAAGCCCTGGTCGCCGGTGTGATCTGTAATCTCGGTTTCCCTGACGATTGGGTTATCGGGCAATAACCCATTGATAGCAGCTCCCATGCCGGCCTCCCGACTATCTGTCTTTATCCAGCAATGTTGCAAACCAAAGAGATCCGCCAGTGCATTTGTGCCGCTGTTTTCTGTCTGTATACCCCTGCAACACTTACGAACGCTACGCTGAAGGTAACTGGAGGTGTTAGATTTCGATTGTTGAACCGTGTGCACCAGTTCATGTGCTATCAGATGACGACCTTCGGCCGAACCCGGCCGGTACTCTCCGGCCGCAAATACTATATCGTTCCCATAGGTGAATGCGCGGGCGTTGATGGATTTCGTAGCTGCGTCCGCAGAGCGTCCTGTGTGTAGGCGAACATTTTCAAAGGATCGACGGAAGCGCGTTTCGAAGAAAGCGCGCTCCAGTTTCGGAATAGGTGACCCGCCACCGTTGAGGCTGGAGATTGTGTGTTCCTTAGACGCCGTAGGCTCGGGCAAGTTGCCTGGCATCTCCGTTGTTTGAACGACATTATTTTCTTCCGTTACTCGCCGCAACGTCCGATCCGCTGCGCCGGGATGGCGCTCCGCTTCGCAGTCGGCACAGGCCCGTTGCACCGGGCGCGCACTCCGCACAGGAGTAATCGCCATGGAGGGGCCACTGTCCCCCGGCTCTGGCATCCGCATCACCTGATTGGCCAACTGGTCCGCTTCACGTTCAGCCGCACTTTCGACGGTGTCAATTGCCAGTTTTGTCTGGATTCCACGAGGGTAGAGAATTGACCGGACGAAAGGCCTACGCCCGGAAATGTAAATGCCATTCGAACTGTCGGAGGAAGGTGACCGCATCTGTCTTGTTTGAGGTACAGGTCGATCAGCATCGGGAAGTCGCGGCTCGGCAAGCAGTCGCCGTACCAACTCGACTTGAGCTGCCCCTGATCGAGGTCTTCGGCCGCGGTGGTTCGCTCAAGT
>JBCCEP010000569.1:0-1765 GCA_039030215.1 Pseudomonadota bacterium | reverse complement strand
GTGAAATCGGTCTGAATTGTCGGCTTGCTTTCGTGATCGACATATTCCCAATTCGGCAGTTTTTCGGCCCAACCGGGAGACAGCAACAGGTTCTGGCGCTTCATCGAGGCAAAATTCTCGCCATTGATCCAGATGAGATCGATCGAGCCCCCCTCATTCTTTCCGGCGGCCTTTTCTGCGACGACTGTTGCGACCGCGTTGGCGGTATCATCCAGCTTGACGTGCACCACCGTAATGTCGTGGCGTTTGTCGAGTTCATCCGCGACCCAGGCGATATAATCGTTGATGTTCTGCGCACCGCCCCAGGCATTGAAGTAGACCGTCTGCCCCTTGGCTTTTTGCTCGATCGCCTTCCAGTCCGACAGGTCTTCGGCGAAAGTCGATTGAGGGGAGATTGTTCCTGCCGCGGTAACAATCATTACCGTTAGCAAACCTGAGAAAATCCAGCGCAGCATAATTATTCCTGTCTCATCCTGTTTTGTTTCTGCCTTACACAGGGCGCCAATACACGGTCAAAACACGCTTGTGTTATGGTTGGTACGATGTGGACAACGGGTCAACGCGCCGTCAGGGAGCGTGATACGGCATCGTTCCATCCGGCATAAAGCGATTCACGATCATCCTCGTGCATGGCCGGTTCGAAGCGTCGATCAAGTGCCCAACCATCGGCAAAACCGGCAGCATCCGGCCATACACCGGCGCGTTCGCCCGCAAGCCATGCCGCACCGAGTGCGGTTGTCTCGAGTATCTTGGGCCTGTCCACCGGCGCATCCAGAATGTCGGAAAGGAACTGCATGGTCCAGTCGCTGGCTACCATGCCACCATCCACCCGCAGGACCGTATCGCCGCTATGGGCCCAGTCGCGTTGCATGGCGTGCAGCAAATCACGGGTCTGGTAGCAGACCGATTCCAGTGCCGCTCGGGCAAATTCAGCGGGACCGCTATTGCGTGTCAGTCCGAATATGGCGCCACGCGCTTCGGCATCCCAATGGGGTGCACCCAATCCGGTAAAGGCAGGGACCAGATATACACGTTGGCTATCATCTGCGCGGTCAGCAAGCGTGCCACTTTCATGGGCATGGGTGATGATGCCCAGACCATCGCGCAGCCATTGTACTGCCGCGCCGGCAATAAAAATCGAGCCTTCCAGGGCATAGGTCGTCTTGCCGCCGAGGCGATAGGCGATGGTGGTCAACATCCGGTTTTTCGATTGAACGCGGTCGTTACCGGTATTCAACAGGGCAAAGCAGCCGGTGCCGTAGGTCGATTTGAACATTCCCGGTTCGAAACACGCCTGCCCAATGGTTGCCGCCTGCTGATCGCCTGCCACGCCCAAAATGGGAATGGCAGATCCGAAGATTGCAGGGTCTGTCACGCCAAAATCATCAGCGCAATCAAGGACTTCCGGCATCAGCGAGATGGGCACGCCGAGATGACCCAGCAGTTCTTCATCCCATTGATTGGTTGAAATATTGTAGCATAGTGTGCGGCTGGCATTGGTCGCATCGGTTACATGGCGATGATCGCCGGTTAGATGCCAGATCAGAAAGGTATCGACCGTCCCGAAGGCGAGCTTGCCGGCCTCGGCGGCCGCTCTGGCGCCATCAACATTGTCGAGCAGCCAGCGAATTTTGGTTCCGGAGAAATAGGGATCGAGCAGCAAACCTGTGCGTTCGGTAAAAAGCGTATCGAGGCCATCGGCGCGCAATTGCTCGCAAAATGGTGCGGTTCGCCGGTCCTGCCAGACAATGGCATTATGGATCGG
>JBCCEP010000568.1:0-1787 GCA_039030215.1 Pseudomonadota bacterium | reverse complement strand
GAGATCGCCAGTTCAAGACCGGTCATTCCACCCAGCGATATTCCCATAAAATCGGCGCGTTCAATTCCCAGATTATCCATCAGGGCCAACACATCGCCGGTCATCATCTGCAGATCATAAGGAGGTTTGGCACCGCCGCTTTTTCCATGTCCCCTGGTGTCATAACGCAGAACACGAAAATGCTCCGTCAGGGGCGCCATCATTGGCTCCCATAACCGCATATCGGTCGCAAGGGAATTGGACAGGACCATCCACGGACGGTCTTCTTCTCCATCGACCTGATAGAAAATTGCCACACCATCGGGAGCCGCAACTTCCCCAAAATACCTATTGGTCATTAACTTCAGCTCCCAAGCGCAGCATTGATCTTCGGCATCACCTGCTCGGCCATCAGAATCATTGACTGCCGTCCAAGTTCATAGTCCGACCAATCATGCCCGGCATAGACGAGGGTTCCAAACGGGCCCACTTCCTCCCTGAATTCGAGAATTTGCTCCGCGACGCTAGAGGGGTCGCCATAAATCACCAATCGGTCCAGAACATATTCCAGCGTTACATCATCATCCGGCATTTCCTGATCTTCCTTGAAGAGATTCAGGCGCCCGCCCTTGCGCAATTTCGTGAATAGCTGACTGTAATAAAGCACATAAGGGCTGCCGGGATCACAGGCATAGCGCCTTGCGGTCTCTTGATCTTCTGCAACACAGATATTCTTGTCCACCCGCCAGTTTGCCGGATCGATCTCCCTTCCGCCTTCTTCACACCCCTCGCAATAGTTTGGCCAGTGCGTTGCAACCCATTTGGGTAACAGGAAATTTGCTGAAATCGGATCCCAACCGCGTGCAGCCATTGCCGTAACACCCTTTGAATAGGGTGCGACAGCTGTCCCGACGATTGGCGGATGTGGTTTCTGAAAGGGACCAATAATAGTGCCCTGCCCGATTTCCGGCATCATCGTGTTTTCAGTGGTTATCGCGTAGTAGTCCCCGACCAAATTATAGGGCGCTTCGCTTTCCCAGATCTTCAGCACCATATTGATGCATTCCAGAAACATCGCATTGCGATCTTTCTTCAGGTTCCCGAAGACTTCCGCATCAGACATCAGGCCACCAGGCGAAATACCGAAGTTCAACCTGCCTTCCAGCATGTGGTCCAGCATGGCAACTTCAGCAGCCACTCTTGCCGGATGGGAATTTGGCATGTTTATCGTACCGGTACCCAATCGGATATTCTCGGTCTCATAGGCAAGGCTTGCCAGAAATGCGACGGTAGAGGTTATATTTTCTGCAAGGTCCGTGGTGTGCTCGCCGCAATAGGCTTCCGCATATCCCAATTTGTCAGCAAGAATAAATGCTTCCCGATCTTCACGCAGGCATTGCGACACCGATTTACCAAGTGGATGGATCGGCATCGTAAAAAAAGAAAGCTCCATGTTTTTCTCCCGGCAACCACAATCATTTTGATTAACTATGGCGCAGAACGGGACCAACCGAACATGATAGTTAGTAATGCAAGCCATCAACTTTTGAGATAGCGCTTTTTTGCTTGATACAGGCATCTTCCCATCACAAATGATGAAACCAAGTATCAAAAGTCATTGGTTGTCGGCACATGCCAACTGAACAATACTATGTTGACGGAATATCAGTTCAGCGAGGATTCCATGAACGCGCATGCACCTGATTTATTTTTTGAAGAATTCGACCCACGCGCATTACGCGATGCATTTGGTCAGTTCGCGACTGGTGTAACTGTCATCACGACGATAGGCGACGAAGGCGCGCCGG
>JBCCEP010000567.1:0-1793 GCA_039030215.1 Pseudomonadota bacterium | reverse complement strand
GGACCCAATCCGCCGACCTGCCAGAACAGCCATTGCTCGACTTCCATCCGCTTCCGGGTGTCTTGTGGATAAAATTTGTCAAACTTCCGACCGAGATATTGCAGGATGGCGCCTGATTCAAAAACAGAGATTGGTTCACCGTCCGGTCCTTCGGGATCAACGATTGCCGGCATACGATTATTGGGGGAAATCTTCAGGAAATCCGGTTCGAATTGTTCTCCCCTGCCGATATTTACATATTTTATTTCATAGGGAACGCCGAGTTCCTCGAGCATGATGGTAATTTTCCAACCATTCGGCGTGGGCCAATAGTAAAGTTCAATCGGCTTGGTTTGTGACATTCAGACTTCCTTGATTTTCTGGCTGACCCTTTTACCCAGAACACGGGCGTCTGTGGAATATAGAGCCGAAGATTGAAATCGGTAGTGAGCTTTGCTGCGGAAAAAGATAATTTGTTACGAAAATTGTGGTTATTCTGCCAAAAACAGGTGATACCGATAGATCATGAGACGAGAATTTATATTTAACCCAGCAGATCTACCCCTGGCCACGCCAGAATATGATTTGCCAAAGCAATTTACCGATGCAAAGGCCGCGGTTTCTGCATTGCGCAAGATTTATGACCTTGGAACATCTTATCTGAGGAAAAATTTCGCCGATGTCATGCATAACGGCAAACCGGAAAACCGCTACAGGGCCTATTATCCAGAAATTCGTTTGGTAACCACCAGCTATGCCAATGTGGATTCGCGGCTTGCTTATGGTCACGTTTCGGGCCCTGGCGAATATTATACCACGATTACGCGGCCTGACCTGTTTGCAAGTTACCTTCAGACCCAAATCGAACTGTTGTTGAACAATCATGGCGTACCGGTCATTGTTGGTGTTTCCGACGTCCCGATACCGCTACATTTTGCCTTGCCGGAAGGTGCGCATATCGCCGGCTCAATCGATGCGACGCTGGATCGCCCTTTACGCGATGTATTCGACGCGCCTGATCTGGCAGATACCGATGACCGGATCGCCAATGGCGAATTTGATGTCGCTTCGGATGTTGATCTGCCGCTTGCGCCGTTTACAGCACCGAGAGTAGATTACTCGCTGCACCGCCTTTCGCATTATACAGCGACAAGCCCATCGCATTTCCAGAACTATATTCTGTTTACTAACTACCAGTTCTACATTGACGAATTTATCCGCCATGCGCAGGAAGTGCTGCTCGATCGCGAGAGCGGCTATACGATGCTGGTCGAGCCCGGCAATGTGATTACCTTGGCCGGGGAATCGAGCCCATCTTCGGGCACCGTTCCCAGTCGTGCTCCGCAAATGCCGGCCTATCATCTTTGCCACGGGACCAATTGCGGTATCACCATGGTGAACATTGGTGTCGGGCCGTCCAATGCCAAGACGATCACCGATCACATCGCGGTCTTGCGTCCGCATACCTGGCTCATGCTGGGTCATTGTGCCGGACTGCGTAACAGCCAGTCGCTGGGTGACTATGTTCTGGCCCATGCCTATGTCCGCGAGGACAATGTATTGAATGACGACCTTCCAGTCTGGATCCCGATCCCGGCGCTTGCCGAAGTCCAAATCGCCCTTGAAACGGCTGTTGCGGAAACGACGGGTCTGGCCGGCTATGAACTGAAAAAGATCATGCGTACTGGAACGATTGCCACCATTGACAACAGGAACTGGGAATTGCGGGATCAATCCGGCCCGGTCCAGCGCCTTTCGCAATCGCGTGCGATCGCGCTCGACATGGAATCAGCAACAATTGCGGCCAATGGATT
>JBCCEP010000566.1:0-1816 GCA_039030215.1 Pseudomonadota bacterium | reverse complement strand
GGTGATTTCACACCCATCAGATTTCGCGTTCCGGGTGTGTCGGCGGCCTCGGAGCCCCAGTAAAGGCGCTGTTCATTGCCCTGTGACAGCGACAGGGCCCGCCGGTAAGGGGTCATGTCGAAATCAAGTTCGTTGGTGCGGGCGGTGTATTGTGCATCGTCAACCTTGTCGGTTGTCACCTTGATTCCCAGCCTGTCCAGCGCGCGGGCAAAGATCTCGACTGCGGTTTCATTGTCGGCATCGCCCTGACGCAGCAAGATCCTGAATTCCATCGGCATGCCGTCCGCATTGCGCAGGACACCATCGCTGACGGTCCAGCCGGCCTCGGCCAGCAGGGCAGATGCTGCCCGGATATTCTTGCGGTTGCGTGCGGATCCGTCGCTGACGGGCAATTCATACCCTTCGATCGCCCCCGGCAACAGCGCATCGGCAAACGGTTCAAGCAGCGCGCGGACCTTGCCGGTGGCCGGCCCCGGTTCCATCGCCAGTTGCGAGCCCGAGAAATAGGACGAGATACGCGGCTGAGCACCACCGGTGATCGTGTCGTTGATAAACTCGAAGTTAAAGGCAAGCATCAGCGCCTCGCGTACGCGCCAGTCATCAAATGGCGCCTTGCGCGTGTTCATCACAAATCCGGTGATGCCCGAGGGTTTTTCGTGCGGGATTTCGGATTGCACGATATCGCCACGCTGCGCGGCCGGGAAATCGTACTGAGTGGCCCATTTGTCTGCATTGAACTCGCGCATAGCGGTCAGTTCACCTGCCTTGAACGCCTCGAACTGAACGGTCTGGTCTCCGTAGAATTCGATCCGCATTTCATCAAAATTATGCGTTCCATTCCGAAATGGAAGGTCCTTGCCCCAATACTCGGGATTGCGTTTATACGTCACCGACCGTCCGGCTTCGTAATCAGTGATCACATAAGGGGCGGTTCCGATCGGAACGTCCTGCAAGGCGGCATTGGCGAAATCTTTGCCTTCCCACTGCGCCTTCTGCAAAATCGGCCGCATTCCGGCAATCAGCGCCAATTCCCGGTCTTCGACATTGAAGGTGATGCGTACCGACCGCTCGCCGGTCTGTTCGATCTTGTCGACCTTTGACCAGAGTCCGCGATAGCGCAAATGCCCGTCATTGCCCAATGTCTCGTATGACCAGATCACATCATCCACCGTGACCGGACTGCCATCCGAAAACCGGGCCTCGGGGCGCAAAGTGAATTCGACCCAGGACCGGTCCGGCGCGGTTTCAACCGATTCGGCCAGCAGCCCGTAAAGCGTGAAAGGTTCGTCCCAGGACCGGCCCATCAGGCTCTCATATCCCCAGAACCGCGCTTGCCACGGCACCGTGCCTTTTTGAATGAACGGATTGAGACTGTCGAATCCGCCAGTGTTTCCAAAAACGACACGACCCCCTTTTGGGGCGTCCGGGTTGGCGTAGGGCAGGGCCACAAAATCAGGTGGTAAGGACGGTTCACCATACATAGCTATGCCATGGGACGATTCTGCGCCCGCATAACCGGCGGCAAAAAATGCGGCGAATCCCGCAATTACGCGATGACGGATTTGGAAAAAATCGGGTACCACTTTGTCAACAATCCTGCTCTGCCCTTATTTCTTTAAGGATTCACGGTAACGAGGGATTCACGTCTTTTCAAACTTTTAGCTTGGATGCCGCCGGGTAATTGCTTATAAAGGAGTCACTGCTCGATAGGTTTCTTGCCTGTATGAAACCTGCCTCAATAACTTAACGCCCGCTTCGTGCGGGCGTTTTTTTTGGTTGAACGGCGCGCTTGGCCTGCTGTATCGGACCCGTCCGG
>JBCCEP010000565.1:0-1824 GCA_039030215.1 Pseudomonadota bacterium | reverse complement strand
GTTTTTGAAGAGCCGGAAAAGGAAATTCCCTGGCAAACCAAAAGACGCCATGACGACTTTGACTATGGCTATGCCTTGACCGTTCACAAGGCGCAGGGCTCGCAATGGGATGAGATCGTGTTGTTCGACGAGAGTTTCGCCTTTCGTGAACATCGTACCCGCTGGCTCTATACGGCGATCACAAGGGCGGCCGAACGCCTGACAATTGTGCGTTGAGGATCACCAGTAGCGGGCGAAAATCCGTTACGAACCGATTGCAGTCGGCAAGTTACCTTGTTTTCCTCTCGCTTTGACCACTTCGTGCAATGCAAGTTCACCCATCGGTTCATGGAAGTGATAGCCTTGGAATTTCCTGCATCCGCGTTCCCTGAGGAAAGTGGCCTGGTACTCGTTACCGACATGTTCGGCGACGGTATCCAGATTCAGAGCCTGGGCCATGCTCAGGATTGCCTCGATAAGCGTGCGGCTGGATTCGCGATCCTCGAGATCTGAGACAAAAACGCCATCGATCTTGACCTGATCGAACGGGAAATTATTCAACTGCGACAGGGAGGAATAGCCTGTTCCGAAATCGTCCAGAGACAGGCGGATGCCAAGCTCCTTGAGCTGGTTCATATGCTTGATGATTTCCGGCGTGTTGCGTGTCATGCCCTGTTCGGTAAGTTCAAGAGTCAAGCGTGAACCGTCAATTTCATTCTCCTGGAGGTTATCCATAAGGTTGGTCATGAATTCCGGAGAACGCAGTTCGTGGCTGGGAATGTTGATCGACAGCGTCAGGTCGCGCATCACCTTGCTCTTTGCCCAGCGCTGCAATGTCGTGACGGCTGTCTCGACGACCCATTTATTGATTGCAGTAATCTGACCGCACATTTCTGCCATCGGCACGAATTCATTCGGAAACAATTGGCCTCTCTGCGGGTGGTTCCATCTGACCAACGCCTCGCATCCGGTGATGATGCCATCTGCGGTTACCTGTGGCTGAAAATCAAAGAACAGCTCATTATTTTCAATCGCGCTTCGCAATTGTCCCTGGATTGCGTATTGCTCGGAAACATCCTTCAGGTTTGCCGGATCAAAAAGAACGTATCGGTTTCTTCCGTTCTTCTTCGCCTCATACATGGCGATATCGGCACTCTTGATGATTTCGGATGCCTGCGGATGATCGCTGCCAAACAAGACCGCGCCGATGCTTGGCGACGTTACGTGTTGCAGCTCCCCAAGGTCGAACCCCCTGGCAAATTCGGACAGAATATTGGTTGCGGCGCTTCTGGTGTTTGCGATTGCCGTATCGTGATCCTTGCCAAGATCGGTGATCAGGACGACAAATTCGTCGCCACCGAAACGACCTACCGCATCTGTAGCCCGGCAGGATTTCTGAAGCCTTGCAGCAACCTTGCGCAGCAACATGTCGCCGACTTCGTGACCATAGGTGTCGTTAAGTGTCTTGAAATTATCCAGATCGACAAACAGCAGAGCAGCATGCTGATCCTTGCGTGCATTGACGAGGATTTCCTTTTCCAACCGCTTTGTAATAGCACCGCGATTGGGCAGGCCGGTCAATTCGTCGTAATAGGCTAACTGTTTGACCTTGTTTTCGGTTGCCTTGCGCGCGGTTACGTCGCTGACATGCCCATGCCAGATTATTTGTCCATTGGAAATTTTCTCAGGTGTTGCGGTGACCATGAACCACCGCGTTTCTTCCTTCCTGCGAATGAAACGGAACTCGCTCGACCATTGTTCCAGCGTCAACGCCGATTGCCGGATATGCCGCAGATAATCGGGTAGATCTTCCTTGTGGATGCGGTTGAGATATCCGGATGGATC
>JBCCEP010000564.1:0-1858 GCA_039030215.1 Pseudomonadota bacterium | reverse complement strand
ATTCCGTATCTACAGGAAAATTCCCGATTTCTAAATATTCTTCCCAAGTCAAATTGGATAATTCACGTGATTTGTGTTTCGGGCTGTTTTGATACATAGAATAATGACTGATACACTTATCAACAGGCTCTCTTTCTACACAAAACTTGAAATAATTATCAAAAATTCTTGCACCCAAATGCTTTCTAATAATCGATGCCGGGGTATGGTTTATCCATTCATGTTTGAACAGGCCATGTTTGCGAAAACCATAATTTTGGGCGATATGACCTTCGACACGGGGACGTATCTTGGTAGCCACGTCATTTTCGCCGAGGATTTTGGATAGATCGACTTCAATCGACGTTCCGGCAGTCTTAAGCGTCTTGATGAAGATAAATTTGTACTTGTGACTGATAATCACTTTTCGTTCCCGTTGGTGGGTTTACGAATCGATTGCGAAGAAAATGATACACTGGCTGGAATATGTCAGCTAGCGCTGACTGGCCAATTGGTATGTTCAGACTGATGTCCCATAGGGTGGCCAAGTATCCGTCAAGCGGTACCCATTCGGCCAAGGATCTTCCGGGTCAAGCATGTGTTGATGTGTTCCGGTAATCCAGGCACGCCCCGTGATTTGGGGAATGACCGCCGGTTTACCGCCAACGCTGGTTGTTCCTGATATTCTGCCTTGAAACCTGGATCCGAGAATAGAGCGTGCGGTCAGGCTTTCTCCCACCGCCATCTGACCAGTTGCGTGTAAAAGCGCCATTCGTGCTGACGTGGCTGTTCCGGTCGGGGAACGATCCACCTTGCCGGGTTGAATGGAAACTGCTGATTTGGTCGTCAAATGCTTGCCATTGCGCTCAATTTTTCCGGCGAACAGACAAAATGAAAAATGTGTCCATTCCGGATTTTCCGGATGGTGAAAGGTCAGTTGTTCATTGGCGGCATTCGTGATCTTGACGCCCAGCTGGGAAATCTTTCTTGCTTCCTCGGCTTCCATCAACAATCCGAAATCATTTGCATTGACGACAACAAAGCTATCGCCGCCATAGGCGGTATCCACGTGGATTTTTCCGATGTCCGGGACTTCAAGAACCGCGCCGGTCTCGCCGACGAAAGAAGGCAGGTTTTGTACGGTGACACATTGTACCTTGCCGCCTTGGCACTGTGCGCTGACCCGAACAAGGCCTCCGGGCGCTTCCATTACCAATTCAGTTATCGGTTCCTGCATCGGCAAAATGCCGGTTTCAAGCAAAACAGTTGCCACGCAAATGGAATTCGAGCCCGACATTGGCGGTGTATGTTCCGGCTCCATAATGATCCAGCCCATTTGTGCGTCAGGATGTTTAGGCGGAACCAGGAGGTTTGCATGACGGAAAACCCCACCGCGAGGCTCATTGAGAATGAAATTGCGAAGTGTCTGGTCCTTCTCGATCCAGTTACGCTGCTCCCACAGTGTTTCGCCCGGGGGAGGGGTAACCCCTCCAACGATCACGTCTCCCACCTCGCCCTCGGCGTGACAGGAAACAACATGGATTGTTTTCGTGCTACGCATGTGTTGAGCCCAGATTGGTGACGTTGGCTGGCCTAGATCAGTTGCCTTGCGTCAAAAGCTTTCGACCCAAGGGCGTAATTCTATTTCATGCGACCAAGCGGATCGGTCCTGTTGCACTATGTGCAGATATTCCGCGGCAATTGCATCGGGATTCAGCATGGAATCAGGATTGTCTGCAGCCTCGGTGCGTCCGGGATTGCGGATAGCACCGTCAATATTGATCCAGGCGACATGTATTCCCTGGGGGTTCAATTCCCTGGCCATGGATTGGGCAAGGCCACGTTGTGCAAATTTGCCCATCGCAAAAGGCGCAGATTT
>JBCCEP010000563.1:0-1877 GCA_039030215.1 Pseudomonadota bacterium | reverse complement strand
TATACAGCGCACCATCCGGCCTTGCCGCCATGCTTGGGCAGGCCGGGCTGAAAATGCCATCCGGGCACTTCGGTCTTGCTGAACTTGAAAACAAATCCGATGAGCTTATCGGCGCTGCCCGGCAGCTCGAAATTCAATCCGTTTATTGCCCGTTCCTGGATGGAGCTGACCGGCCCGACACGAAATCTGGCTGGCATGAGTTCGGCGCACGTTTGCAAAAAATTGGCGAGCCCTACCGTGCAGCCGGCCTTAGATTTGGTTGGCACAATCATGATTTCGAATTTCAACCAACCGAAGACGGCGCAATTCCCATGCACGCCATTCTTGAAGGCGGTCCCGATCTTTCCTGGGAAGCCGATATTGCCTGGATCGTGCGCGGCGGCGCAGACCCAGTCGACTGGATAGAGCGCTACGGAAATCGTATTTCCGCCGTCCATGTCAAGGATATCGCCAGCCCCGGAGAATGCGCCGACGAAGACGGTTGGGCTGATGTCGGCTACGGCACCATGGATTGGCCGGCCATATTCTCTGCTCTAAAATCGACGCCTTGCCAACTCTACGTCGTTGAACACGACAACCCGAATGATGATGAGCGTTTCGCACGCCGTTCCTATGAAAAAATCAGCGAAATGCTAAAGTGATAAAACCGGCATCCGCCGAATCAAACACGGCCCGTCAATCGCCGTATCTCTGACAATTCTGCACAAATTCAAGGGACCAAATCATGTGGCAACCAGCCGAAGACCGGTATGAAAACATGCTCTATCGCCGATGCGGAAACTCGGGACTGAAACTTCCCGTATTGTCGCTGGGGCTATGGCACACTTTCGGAAATGACGCCCCGCATGAAGTAAAGCAGGCCATCTGCCATCGCGCCTTTGATCTGGGGATCACCCATTTCGACCTGGCAAACAATTATGGCCCACCGCCAGGGTCAGCCGAAATCGCATTTGGCGACATCCTGCGAAACGATTTCCGTGGATATCGTGACGAACTGATCATTTCATCTAAGGCAGGCTATGAAATGTGGCCAGGCCCTTATGGCGAATGGGGAAGCCGAAAATACCTGATTGCCAGCTGCGACCAAAGCCTCAAGCGGATGGGACTGGACTATGTCGATATCTTTTATTCCCACAGATTTGACCCCGAAACGCCGCTGGAAGAAACCATGGGCGCACTCGATCACATCGTGCGGTCGGGCAAGGCACTTTATGCCGGCATCTCGTCCTACAATTCCCAGAGGACAAGGGAAGCAGCAGCTATTTTGAAGGACCTTGGTACGCCTTGCCTGATCCACCAGCCAAGCTATTCCATGATCAACCGCTGGGTCGAGGAGGATCGTCTGCTTGATACGGTCGACGAGTTGGGAATTGGCACGATTGTCTTCTCACCGCTGTCCCAGGGTATGTTGACGGACAAATATCTTAAGGGTGTGCCGGACGACAGCCGCTTGTCGAAAGGCAAATCTCTCAGGCAGGAATTCATGAACGAGGATACTTTGGCAAACATCCGCGCACTAAACGAAATCGCCAAGGCGCGCGGGCAGTCACTCGCCCAAATGGCAATCGCCTGGGTCTTGCGCAGTGAAAAGGTCACGACGGCCTTGATCGGTGCAAGCCGCCCCGAACAGATCGCCGATTGTGTTGGCGCAGTGGAGAACCTGGAGTTCTCCAAGGCAGAGCTAGCCGAGATCGACAAATATGCTGTCGATGCGAACATCAATCTTTGGGCAGCATCAGCAGAACGGAAGGGACCGCCGCGGAAATAGCTGGAATTGTTTTCCGCTAGGCAAGCAAATCAGAAAACTGCTCCCGCAATACGTTCTTTTGAACCTTGCCCATTGTGTTGCGCGGAAGTTCGTCCAATGCAACAATTCG
>JBCCEP010000562.1:0-1886 GCA_039030215.1 Pseudomonadota bacterium | reverse complement strand
GAACTCAACCTGGTTCCCTTGCGCAGCGTTACGGAGAATATCGTGATGGGCAACGAGCCGCGTAAATGGGGCGGCTTGATTGATTGGAAGACTGCCAACAGCCAGACGAGAAAAGTTCTTTCCGATTTCGGGCTTGATCTCGATGTTGAAAGACCTCTGGGAGAATACTCCACTGCGATCCAGCAATTGGTGGCAATTGCGCGGGCGGTTTCGTTGAACGCCAAGTTGGTGATCATGGACGAACCGACGTCATCGCTTGACGATAAGGAAGTTGCCGTCCTTTTTGGGGTCATCCGGCAATTGAAGAAAACGGGCGTATCGGTACTTTACGTGTCGCATTTTCTCGATGAGCTTTTCGAAGTTTGTGACCGCGTGACGGTCATGCGTGACGGCCAGACTATCGGTTGCCATCAGATATCAGACACGGACAAGTTTGAACTCATTGCAGAGATGCTTGGCCGGAATATCGAAGATATCAAGTCCGCCGGCATGACCGATTTCGGGGGCGGAGAAGCCAAACGCGGTGAAGTGCTGCTTAATGCAGATAATATCGGCACCGACAATCGATTGCGGTCATTTTCTGCCACCGTTCACCGGGGAGAGATTGTCGGCCTGGGTGGACTTCTCGGTTCCGGGCGAACTGAGGCTGCTCTGGCGCTATTCGGTGTCGACCAGCTGACCCAGGGCCAAATTTCATTCAAAGGCGAAGACTTCGATCCGGATGATCCGGTGACTGCAATTCGCAGCGGCTTGGGGCTGTTAAGCGAGGACCGGAAAGCCGAGGGCATTATTCCGGATATGTCGGTACGGGAAAATCTGACGCTAGCCTTGTTGCCGAGATTGACGCGGGCAGGGCAAATTCAGCGCGGCCGGGAGCGCGAGATTGTCGAGAGTTTCGTTAAGGCGCTTGGCATCAAGACGGCAGATATTGATCAGCCAATCCGCGAGTTGTCAGGGGGTAATCAGCAAAAGGTGCTACTCGCCAGATGGCTGGCGACCGAACCTGACTTGCTGATCCTGGATGAACCGACGCGCGGCGTTGATGTGGGCGCCAAGCTGGAAATCCAGTCGATCATCAGAGAATATGTCGAGCGCGGCTGCGGCGTGCTTCTCATATCCTCCGAATTCGAGGAATTGGTGGAAGGTGCCGACCGCATTGTGGTGCTACAGGACGGGTATTCGGTTTCGGAACTCGAAAATCCAGGTATCAGCGAGGACATCCTGATTGCCGCGATTGCCCATCATCATGATGAGGTGAGCGGGGCCAATCCATGACCCAGGAATCGCCAGTGTTGGAAAATAGCGGCTCATCTCCAGCCAAATTGGGCGGTTTCAAGTTTGATTTGCGTAAGCATGGCGGGTTACTCGCACTGGTCATTTTACTGGTGTTCAATGCGCTGGTAACGCCGAATTTTCTCCAGCCGCAGACTCTGTTCGTCAACATTTCCCAGGTTGCTACAATTGCGATTGTCGCGATCGGGATGACCATGGTCATCGCCACGGGCGGCATTGACCTCTCGGTCGGTGCAGTGATGGCACTGGCCGGCGCGCTGGCACCGTTGATATTCCTTTCTCCGTTTGGGGTTGAATACCCGGTTCTGGGACTGGTCGCCGCCTTTACGCTGCCGCTATTTGCCGCCGCGTTTTGCGGCCTGTTCAACGGTGTGCTGGTTAGTGTCCTGAACGTGCAGCCGATCATCGCGACGTTGATCCTGTTTATCTCGGGCCGCGGCATTGCCCAGGTTCTGACCAATGGGAACCTGCAGACATTTTCAAATGACGCTTTCAGTTATCTGGGTACCGGCAAGATATTGGGACTGCCGTTTCAGGGCTGGCTGACGCTTCTGCTGGCGTTGATCGCATTCTGGTTTGTCCGCCGAACCCTG
>JBCCEP010000561.1:0-1918 GCA_039030215.1 Pseudomonadota bacterium | reverse complement strand
TCATGGCGCCAATGATCTTGCGCGTAGAATTGCGAGCGCGATAGACGGGTTTGCTGCCGGTACCACTGCGGGCGATTTGAAGTTCGGAGTGGCGCTCGATGCTCCACCTGCTGGATACGTCTTGGCCAATCAGCATGCCGCGAAGGATGTCATGGCGAAATTATTATCGGGATCGTCCGCCCGTCTGGATGGTCAGGCGGAATGGTTGTCGGGCTCTGATATCCCGTTCTCGCCGGAGGGTGAGGTTTCTCTCCGGATAACCGATCAGCAATTTGCGCCTGAGGCAGACGAACTAGTCTACCATCCCGCAAGTCTGGTTCTGGGCATGGGGTGCGAGCGGGGTGCCGATCCACGTGAAGCGATTGATCTTGCAGAGCGGGTGATCGCTGAAAGCGGATTTGCCTCCCGGTCAATTGCCTGTGTGGCTTCGATTGATTTGAAAGCCGATGAGCCGGCTATCCAAAAGGTTGCCGAACACTTCGGTGTGCCGGTGAGGTTTTTTACCGCTACGGAGCTGGAATTACAGGCGGCGCGTCTGCGCAACCCCTCGGAAGTCGTGTTTGCGGAAACCGGTTGTCACGGTGTTGCGGAGGGTGCCGCATTGGCGATGGTAGATGAGGACGGATGTTTGGCAGTCGAAAAACAGAAATCGAAGCGGGTTACGGCTGCGATCGCGCGAAGGGTGACCCCAATCACCGAGTTAGCGGGCCGACCAAGGGGAACGCTTTTTGTTGTCGGAATCGGCCCTGGGAAATCAACGTGGCGGTCGCCGGAAGTTTCGGCGATGATCGAGGCGTCCACCGATCTGGTCGGTTATTCGCTTTATCTTGATCTGATCGAGGATATTGGTGCGGGCAAGATCCGGCATGATTTTGATCTGGGCGCCGAGGAATTGCGCGTTCGTCATGCAATGGAACTCGCAGGAGAAGGCAGGACCGTTTCGCTGATCTGTTCCGGGGATGCCGGGATCTATGCAATGGCGACACTGGTATTTGAACTGCTGGAAAAAGGCGGCTTGAGCGAGGCTGCACAAAAAATTGCGATTGAAGTTTCCCCCGGCATATCCGCATTACAGGCCGCAGCGTCCCTGGTGGGCGCTCCGCTCGGTCATGATTTTTGTACGATATCCCTATCGGATCTGCTGACACCCTGGCCCGATATCAAGCGACGGGTAACCGCGGCAGCAGAAGGGGACTTTGTCATCGCGTTCTATAATCCGGTTTCACGCCGCAGGCGCACACAGCTAGCTGAAGCCAAGCAGATCCTGTTGGCGCATCGCCCGTCCGATACCCCAGTGATTTTGGCAACGAATCTCGGTCGGAAGGGGGAGGCGGTTCGCGTTGTTCCGCTTGAGGATTTGCAGGTGGAAGACCTGGACATGTTGACGGTCGTGCTCGTCGGCTCCTCGCAAACTTGTGTCGTAAAAACGGGCCATGGCAAGGACTGGGTCTACACACCGCGCGGCTATGCGGCCAAGGAGGGGACCGGCATCATCCAAGATGGTGCAAGCCCGGAGGAAGCGGCACAGTGAAGGTTTATTTTATAGGCGCCGGGCCGGGGGCGTCGGACCTGATTACCCTGCGCGGATATCGGTTAATCGAAAAATGCCCGGTCTGCCTATATGCAGGATCGCTGGTTCCGCCAGAAATTGTCGCAGCCGCGCCGAAGGATGCCCTGGTAATGGACACCGCACCTATGCATCTGGATGCCATCATCTCCGAAATCGAAAAGGCGCAGGAAAATGACCTCGATGTCGCGCGGGTCCATTCCGGCGATCCATCGATCTATGGTGCCATAGCCGAGCAGATGCGCCGTCTGGATGCGTTGGGAGTTGACTATGAAGTTGTGCCAGGCGTTCCAGCTTTCACTGCGGCTGCTGCAGCGCTCAAGACTGAAATGACGCTTCCCGAAATCGCAC
>JBCCEP010000560.1:0-1923 GCA_039030215.1 Pseudomonadota bacterium | reverse complement strand
CGTAGAAGAATATCCCAACCATGAAGAAGCCGCCGAGGCGTTCTGTTCGGGTAAATTCTATTATTACATCGGGGATCGCGAAATCATCACCTACAATGCCCGCAACGTCCCGGGATGCGGCGCCGAGATCGAGGGCGCTGGACAGACGTACTCCAATGACCGCTATGCCATATACGGAAAAATGACCTACAAGAAAGGCACGGAAATTCGCGATATGCACATCGCCAGGTTTTTTGAGATACTCTCGCAGAAAGTTGTTGTCAGCCCGTCACTGCTTGACACGGCGTATGAAGACACTTTCATCGAACAGCCAAGTCGAAAACTTGAGTCCTTTTACTGGAACGTTCGAGGCCCACGAAAACCCTGATTCCGGAACTTTTTGCCGCCTGCCTCATCAACCCGCAGCTAAGGTCAATTTCGCGTCGGTTTCCGACATCAACAACACGCCGGAAACTCCTTTAGCGGTTAACGATATGGCGTTGCCCCGCACCGTCGCCGAAATAGGACAGGCAGCGCTGCACAAAATAGCTGACAAGGCGGCGCGGGTTGGATTTGTCGTATCCCAATGCCAAAGACAGGGTATTCAGCGGATCGGTGATTGGCAGGGCAACCAATCTGTGACCGCCGTAACTTGTGTCAGTGGCCGGAAGCATGTTCAAAATTGCGCAGCCATACTCCGCGCCAACCAGACTGCGAACCATTTCGGTGGAATTGGCATAGACGCAAGGCGTTGTTTCTTGACCTGCCCCGTCGATTAACCGCCGATAATAATCGACCGCAAACGGCCTATTGAGAACAATCAGTTTTTCTTCCGCCAACCGGTGCAGCGCGACGGTTTTTTGCTGCGCAAGCGGATGGGTTGCAGCGACCAGGCAATAAGCCGGCGCCTCGATCAGAACATCGAAGCGTATTTGCGGTCTGGCATAGTCGGACAGAAACAGGATTGCATCGAATTCGCCGGCCAACAGCCCGTCCTGAGCGCGGTCATTGTCGCATTCCTCAAGATGTAGGGTGATCTTGTCCTCGGCGCTGGCAACAAATTTCAGAATTTCCGGCAAAAAGGCCGGCGCGACCGGGGCGTAATAGCCGATCCGCAATTCACCCTGCAAAGCCTGTTTCAGCTCGGACCCTTGCAGCATGACAGAGTCATAGTCCTCCAAAAGCCGTTTGAACTTTCGTTCCATTGCCTTTCCGCTGGCAGTCGCGGTTATGCCTCTGGATCGGAAGCGATTCACCAACGTCAGTTGAAAGTGCATTTCGATCTTGTCGATCGCCGCGGACACCGCAGACGCTGCAACGTTCAGTTCGGCCGCTGCACGCGAAATACTTCCGTGGGCCAGCGCTGCATTGAAATACCTCATCGAGCGAAGCGAAACCGTCATCATACCTCGGAAAATCAGATCTAGATCGTCAGTTCATTCTATTTTTCACCGGAATGCAAATTTGGCATACTGCGCCCTGTCATCTTTTTCAGGAGATCCGCATGTCCGACGCAGAACTGAAGGGCTGGAACCATATGCCCGACGTACCGTTGACAGTTTCTCCGTTGTTTTCATGGCCGTTGAGGCCGGTCGAGATGGTGAAATGGGTCTGGAATTCATGGTTCCTGCTGTCTGAGAAACTGATCATTCTTGGCATTGCCATATTCAGCTATCTCTGGGTGCAGCCGCCGCTGGAGCAGACCAAAACCCTCGCAATTGGCTGGATTGCCAAAATTTACGCCTGGAATTTTTTGTTGATCTTTGTGGTCGCTGGGGTGCTGCATCTGTGGTTTTACACCTATTCAAAGCAAGGGCAGAAACTGAAATACGACCCGCGGCCACTGATGGTCAAAGGGCGCCAGTTCACCCTGGGCGGGCAGATCCGCGACAACATGTTCTGGACGCTTGGTTCAGGTGTTTTCTTTTGGTCGCTCTACCAGGT
>JBCCEP010000559.1:0-1944 GCA_039030215.1 Pseudomonadota bacterium | reverse complement strand
GTTTCAATCCGGACTGAATTGCGAGGTCTGCCAGGAACTCCATATTGACCTGGCTGCGGCCGGAGTGGAGATCAAGAGATCCGTTGGCGAGTTTCGCCATCTTGGCGAAGCCGCCAGCAATTGTCAGTTTCGGTATTGGATGATTGCGCAGATATTTCAACAGGCCGCCCGCGAAATCGCCCATGTCGAGAATTGCAATCTCGGGAAAATCATGACTCCGGGTGGGGAGACTTTCCGAAGTTGAGCCGGTCGCGCCAAGCACATGTTCAATCCCGCTTGCCCTGCAAACATCAATGCCGCGATGGATTGAATGGATCCATGCGGAACAGGAAAACGGATGGACAATGCCGGTCGTGCCAAGGATCGAAATTCCGTCAACAATTCCCAGTCTCGGGTTCCAGGTCTGTTTGGCCAGGTTCTTGCCGTCCGGGACCGAAATCGTGATTTCGATGTCGGATGGTTGGTCAAAATTGTTGCAAAGTTCAGTGACGACGTCTGTCATCATAGCACGAGGTATGGGGTTGATCGCCGGTTCGCCGGGTGCGATTGGCAATCCGGCCTTTGTGACGGTGCCGACACCTTCACCAGCCAAAAAAGTAATACCTGAACCAGGTTCACCGGTTCGAACTGTCGATATGATTGTCGCACCGTGAGTGACGTCGGGATCATCGCCGGCATCCTTGACGATACCAGCACTTGCTGTGTCAGCATCGAGTTTCTCGATTTCCAATGCGAATGCCGGTTGTTCGCCCTTGGGTAGCGTGATGGTTACCGGGTCGGGGAATTCGCCGGTAAAAAGGGCGGTCAAAGCAGATTTTGTAGCGGCCGTTGCACAGGCGCCGGTTGTCCAGCCCTTGCGCAAGTCCGATGATGGTTTATCCACTCTGACGGTCTTTGCCATTTGCGTCTTATAAGCGACGTGATTGCGCTCGCCAATGAAGATGATTTATGACGTTATAGGGAAAATGCACAAAGGGCAGCTCGTGAGCAATTTGGGGATCAATGATAATGAGTTTTTACCGGGCAGTGTCTGGCTGGTCGGGGCCGGGCCGGGCGATCCGGGCCTGTTGACCCTGCATGCGGCCAACGCGCTCGCGCAGGCAGATGTCATCGTCTACGACGCGCTGGTCAGCGACGACATCCTGAAAATGGCAAAGCCTGGGGCTGTCCTGAAATATGCAGGCAAGCGGGGCGGCAAGCCGTCACTGAAACAACGAGACATCTCGTTGATTCTGGTGGAACTTGCGCGTGCGGGAAATCGGGTTCTAAGGCTCAAGGGTGGCGATCCTTACATTTTTGGCCGCGGCGGCGAAGAGGCGTTGACGCTGGTGGAGCATGGTGTCGTGTTCCGCGTGGTTCCGGGCATATCGGCCGGGGTGGGTGGTCTTGCCGCGGCGGGTATTCCGCTAACCCATCGTGACATTAATCAGGCTGTGACCTTTGTGACCGGACATGATGCCAGTGGTGAAATGCCGGGAGCAATCGATTGGCACGCATTGGCACGAAGCTCGCCCGTGATCGTTTTTTACATGGCGATGAAACATTGGGAGAGCATTGCCGGTCGGTTGATAGATGCCGGACGACCGACCAGCCAGCCGGTCGCAATTATCTGTAACGCAACAACGGATCAGCAGCGTGTACTGGAGACCACCTTGGGCAATTCCGTGGATGATCTGGCACAGTCGGGCCTTCAACCACCGTCGATTATTGTCGTTGGAGAGGTTGTTTCCCTGCGAGCCGGGCTGGACTGGTGCGGTGCGCTTGCAGGAAAGATGCTGGATTCTGATCCGCTGATGCGAAATGTCCGGCAGGAAGCGGGATGACAGATGGGGGTGGCCCATCCGGCGTGATGATTGCCGCACCAAGTTCGGGAAGCGGAAAGACGATCATCACACTTGGACTTTTGCGTGCGCTAAGCCGACGCGGGTGTGACATTGCGGGCGC
>JBCCEP010000558.1:0-1947 GCA_039030215.1 Pseudomonadota bacterium | reverse complement strand
GACTCATTAAATTGCTCGATATGGTAGGAGCAAATTTATGCGGATACAAGAAGTAGATGCGCCGGAAACCGTCTGGTTTTCAAGCATTTACGACGATGTAGCCCGTGCAAATTTGCCCTATCCGAAGGACGCCTCGATCTGACGTCGAACTCCCGCGTCAAAGCTTTCGACCGGGATACCAACCCGCTCTTCAAGCTCTTTCTTGTATTTCTCGTCATATCGAGCGCTTTTTCGTGCAATTTAGTGGGGCCTGACCCTAATTGACGCCCAAGGCAACACAAAAATTGATATCTGCTCCCTTCTACATGATCTTTTGCTGTGCGAAACTATCTACCTTTAGGCGCATAAGGTGCGCGGTTGACCTTTAAATTGAAGCGAGTTTGGCGATGGCAATTGTTGTGTTTACGGCAAATCTGAAGCGCCATGTCGACTGTCCGCAAACTGACGCACAAGGCGACACAGTCGCTGAGGTGCTGAATGAGGTCTTCGCCCAAAACGAGACATTGCGTGGCTATGTGCTCGACGAACAGGGCGGGCTCAGAAAGCACATGGGAATTATTGTTGATGGAACCGTGATTGCTGACAGAACCACGCTTAGCGATCCGGTAGGCACCAATAGTCAAATTTATGTTCTGCAGGCCCTTTCGGGCGGATAAATTTCATTGGGAGGTTGTGATGGCAGGAAAACTGCTGGTTTCAACGCGTAAAGGATTATTTACAATCGAAGACAAGTCGGGATGGCAAATCACCGACACGGCTTTTCTGGGAGACAATGTCAGCCTGGCTCTCCACGACACCCGCAACAACTATCAATATGCCGCTCTTGATCATGGCCATTTTGGCGTAAAACTGCATCGCCGAAAACCTGGTGAGGACTGGACGGAAATCGCCACACCGGCATACCCGCCAAAGCCCGAAGACCTCGTTGAGGTGGATGGTTGGGGCAAGGAACTGCCCTGGACGGTCATGCGTATTTGGGCATTGGAAGCCGGTGGTGCCGATCAGCCGGGATTGCTTTGGTGCGGCACAATTCCAGGCGCCCTCTTTGTTTCCCATGATCACGGCGACAGTTGGGAATGGGTCAAGAGCCTGTGGGATCATCCCTCGCGCAAGAGATGGTTCGGCGGAGGTGCAGACTGGCCGGGCATCCATTCGGTTTGTGTTGATCCGCGCGACTCCAATACGGTCCGCCTCGGCGTGTCCTGTGGCGGTGTTTGGCGAACAACCGATTGCGGAAAAAGCTGGGACCTGACGGCTGACGGCATGCGGGCTGAATTCATGCCGCCGGATCAGGCAGGCGATCCGGAAATACAGGATCCACACTTCCTGGCACAATGCCGCAACGAGCCGGACCGGTTATGGGTACAGCATCATAATGGTATTTTTCGATCCGACGATGCGGCTGAAAACTGGACCGAGATTGAAGATGTCAAACCATCCGGCTTCGGTTTTCCGGTTGTCGTTCATCCTGACGACGGCGATACGGCCTGGTTTGTACCGGGCATAAAGGACGAAAAGCGCTACCCGGTCGATGCCAGCCTTGTTGTTACACGCACCCGCGATGGTGGGAAGACCTTTGATATCCTGCATGAAGGTCTGCCGCAGAAACATGCCTATGACGTGGTCTTGCGCCATGCCCTGTCAATTGATGAAACCGGTGATTGCCTGGCATTCGGATCGACCACGGGAAGCTTGTGGGCCAGCAAGAGCCAGGGTGAAAAATGGGCAGAAATCTCCCATACCCTGCCGCCGGTCTATGCCGTCCGGTGGTGCTGAGGTTTATTTATTAGGCTGATACAAAGAAACGCCGCCCCGAAATCGGGACGGCGCAATTTATTTATTGAAGATTTATGGATTTCCTGGAGGTTGCTGCATCTTCTCCATAACCTGGTCGAGCGAGAAACTCGCAGCCTTCTGCCTCGGTGGAAATTCCTGGAATGTTTCAAG
>JBCCEP010000557.1:0-1951 GCA_039030215.1 Pseudomonadota bacterium | reverse complement strand
CCAAGAACAATCTCCGCATTGGTACCGACATCCACCAGGAGCATTATTTCATCCTGGCGATGCGGACCTTCGCTCAGCGTTGCGGCGGCAGCATCAGCACCAACATGACCGGCTATACAGGGCAAGACATAGACGCGTGCGTCATCATTAACATCCAGATCGAGCGAACTGGCGGGTGCATGTACGGCACCAGATACGGCAAGCGCGAAGGGCGCGCCGCCTAATTCTGTCGGATCGATCCCGAGGAACAGATGATGCATGATCGGGTTGCCGACGAATACCAGGTCGAAGATATGAGTGCGATCGACACCTGCCTGATCGCAGACTTCGGCGATCAATTTGTTCAAGGCCTCACGCACCGCGTTGGTCATGCCTTCGCGGCCTTCCGGGTTCATCATTACATAGGAGACCCGGCTCATCAGGTCTTCGCCATACCTGATCTGCGGATTTGGCGCGCCTGCCGAAGCGATGGTTAGTCCTGACAGGATCGACACCAGGTGCAAGGCAATTGTGGTTGATCCAATATCGCAGGCAATGCCGAAAGCCTCGTTGAGCAGTCCGGGATACAAGCCTATGAGAGTAGGGCGGGCGGTCTCCTCATCCTGATGGATGATCGCCGTAACCTCCCAGTTACCTTTGCGTAGGGTTTGCTGAACAGTAGCGGGCAGGTGTGGGTCGAATTTCAGGTCCGTCCAACCCCATTCAACTTCAAGCGCCTTTGCCAGCCGATCGAGGTCACCCAGGGGTTTGTGCATATCTGGCTGTTCGACGGTCACATAACAACAATGCAAGGCCGGATTGCGGGGAATTTCTCGGCCGTCATCAGCCTTGCGGATTGTCTGCCGGTTAACAGCAGCGTCGGCAGGAATATCGACGACGAGGTCGCCTTGAATAGTGGCCGAACAGGAAAGGCGTCGATCATCCGGCAGGCCGCGCTTGGATTTGAAACGCGCCTCGGTGGATGAAAATTCGGACAGATTTTCAGCGTTTGAAGTAATTCCGTGTTTTGCGAAACAGCCTTCTGCGACCGTAATCTGGCAACGTCCGCATATGCCGCGGCCACCGCAAACACTTTCCACATAGACACCAAGTTCGCGTGCTGCGTCGAGCACTGGCGTGCCAATAGGAAAACGACCGCGTTTTCCAGCTGGCATAAAGAGGACGAGGGGATCCTGTCCTTTATTCAATGTATCGGTACTCCCGATCAGGCTGCGCCGCGCCGTGCTGCACGTCCACCGCGTCTTCCGCCGCTTCGCCCAGCTGGTGCGCCAGATTGGGCCGGTGCCGGTGCTGCGGCAGCTACGCCAGGTTTGTGATCGCGATAGGTGCTGATCCAGTGGGCGCAATTTTCATCCGTTCCGCTCAACACGTTTGCCCCATGAACGGCTTCCATTTCTCCGGGCCGGCAGGGGTTCATGATGGCAGATGTCATGCCAGAGGCTATCACCATAGGGATAAACGCCGCGTTAATTCCGTGACGGTGCGGCAGTCCGAAAGAGATGTTTGAAAGGCCACAGGTAGTGTTGACCTTCAATTCGTCTCGCAGGCGGCGAACCAGTGCAAACACCTGTCTGCCCGCATCTCCCAATGCGCCAATCGGCATGACCAGCGGGTCGACCACGATGTCATTGGGCTTGATGCCAAAATCTGCCGCCCGCTCGACAATCTTCTTGGCAACAGCAAAGCGCACATCCGGATCCATCGAGATGCCGGTTTCATCGTTGGAGATTGCAACGACGGGAACGTCATACTTCTTGATCAGTGGCAGTATGGCTTCCAGCTTTTCTTCCTCGCCGGTTACCGAATTTACCAGCGGTCTTCCGTTTGCAACCTTCAGGGCGGCTTCGATAGCCGCTGTGACAGAAGAATCAATGGATAGTGGCGTATCGGTGATCGACTGAACCAGTTCTACCGTCTTTACCAGAAGCGGTGGTTCGGTTTCATTCGGATT
>JBCCEP010000556.1:0-1953 GCA_039030215.1 Pseudomonadota bacterium | reverse complement strand
GTTTTCGACAAATCGACGCTCCGCCGGTGAAACATCCCCCAGCGTTTTGAGCAGCCGCTCACGCTCCTTGTCGTCCAGCCGGCCGTCGCTTTTTGCTGCCTGGATGGTTGCACGCAACATCAGTGCTGCCATGGCTTCCTGATTTGCCGTGGGCCGCAATTTCGGCTCACCACCGTGACGCAGGGAATCGTTGAAGATATCACCGAAATTGCCGTTGTTTCCGCTCCGGCTGTCCTGCTCTCGGTTAAAGTCATCAAACATGTCATCCAGGCCGGGATTGGAGCCATCGCCGGCCTTGGTGAAATCCTTGAATATCTCTCCCAGCGCTCCGCCTTGAGCGCCGCCACTACTGGCGCCGCCGCCGCCTCGGCGTCCGGTCAATTGACCAAGAATATCATCGATGGCTGTTCCCTGACCGCCTTGCCGGGCAGCGCCACCGCCTCCCAATTGCTCGAGAATATCACCAAAGCCTCCGCCCTGTCCGGAAGACGACCGGGACCCGGATTTACCCTTGAGGACGGCTTGCGCGCCCTTTGCCACCGCAATTCCGATTGCCACCTTGGCAAGTGTTCCCATCAAACTCATAAGGCTCTCCCGCGCAGATTGCATCCTGTGTTAAGGCAGTCTCACATTTAGGAAATTGCAGGGCAATAGTTTTTGACATATGCAAACATAAGGGAGGTGGACCAGGCAAGTGCCTCCGTCCAGGCTTTGACCAAAACGAAGCCTTGTGATCAATTGGCCAGACGAGATCCAATGACCCGGTAAAAAACCGGCCTATAGGAGAGTGCTCGTTCCATTTCCTTGCGCGACCATGGAGATAGCCATGAATGTCCACCCGCAATCAACAGACAGCCCGGTGCTGGTTGAAGTCGAAGATTCAGTTGCAACGGTCATCCTGAACAGGCCCAAGTCGATAAACCCCCTTTCGGAGGACATGTTGGCTGGCCTGCAATCGGCCTGGGACAGGATTGGCCAAGACACAGAAGTCAAAGCTGTGATCCTGCGGGGCGCCGGCGACCATTTCTGCGCTGGCCACGATTTGAAGGAAATGACCGCCCACCGCCAGGATAAGGACGGCGGACATCAATATTTCATCGACCTGTTTGCAACCTGCTCAAAGATGATGACCTCTATTGTCGAGCTTCCGCAACCGGTTGTCGCGGAAGTTTCTGGTATCGCGACGGCCGCCGGGTGCCAATTGGTTGCGACTTGTGATCTTGCCGTCGCCGCTGAAGATGCTCGCTTTGCCACTTCAGGCGTCAATTTCGGTCTCTTTTGCTCAACACCGATGGTGGCACTTGCCCGAAATGTATCGCGAAAACACGCCATGGAAATGCTGCTGCTGGGCGAATTCATCAACGCTTCAAAGGCGGCAGATATCGGCCTGGTCAACCGCGTTGTGCCAGCAGATCAGCTTGCAGCAGAAGCCCGATCAATTGCACAAACGATTGCCGGAAAATCCCCGGTGCCGGTGAAGATCGGCAAAAAGGCATTTTATGCCCAAGCCGAAATGACGCTTCAGGACGCCTATGCCTATGCTGGCGAAACCATGGCGAAAAACATGATGGCGCGTGACACGGAACTGGGCATAGGCGCGTTCATCGAAAAGAAGCCCGTTCCGGACTGGACGGGGGAATGACGGCTTAGTCGGATTTTACGAGTTTGCTATCGCGCTCGGACGTGCTCCCGTCAAAGGCAACAATACCCTGTGAAAGGCTGTAACAGGCAAGCTCTACCGATTTGGGTATCGAAACCGCCTTACCATCCCGGGTACCGGTCTCGTAATACTGGATCACCCTCTTCTTCAGTCCCAGAAGGTCTGCTGCATCCTTCTGTTTGAGGCCTAGTTTCTTACGCCAGGATCGGAAACCATTTGGGTTCATGACCTACTCACCTTACACCGTAAAATCAAAAATCCTGGTTCTTCCTTAGCAAATCACTACCTGGCTT
>JBCCEP010000555.1:0-1989 GCA_039030215.1 Pseudomonadota bacterium | reverse complement strand
GGCGCTGTCTCCAATTGTGATATCGGTCAACTCCACTGATCCCGCAAGGTCGGAAGTTTTGCCGTCCGCTGCAACCTCTGCCACATAGCTCAATTCCGGTCTGGGAGCAGCGTTCTCGCGCAGACGAAAAGCTGTTCTGGCGAATCGCCCTGGTCCGAAGGCTTCTGCCGCGAGCTGATTGATATCAGGTTGATGATGTGGCCTGATGTGGCCGATTGTGATGGTTGAGATAGACATTTGGATACTCCGGCAAAATGGATTTCCACCCTGCCGGGGCGTCTGAATTCGATCAGCGCAGGTCAGACAGGACGAATGACCGCTCTTCACGCAGTTCATGCGTGGAACGGATACCAATTCGTCGTCGAAGTCTCAGATACACCATCATGTTTATTTCCAATAATCGGAACGGAGAGCGCTCTAGCACAATGTGGCGCGCGCGTCCATCGGATTGATGCGACGTGGATTAAGGTGCCAAATTGTGGACGCAGTGTTTACTGTTATTGGGGTAGCAATTGGTGTGGTCCGGGCCATTTATGAACAAAACAACTGACGGGAAAAATCATGGGACAACTGGTAGACGGCGTATGGCAGGAACAACCACTTGTTTCGCGCAAGACAGACGGAAAATTCGTCCGTAAACAATCGCAGTTCCGAAACTGGATTACACCGGATGGGGCGCCGGGTCCGACAGGCGATGGCGGTTTCCTTCCCGAAAAGGAACGGTATCACCTATATGTTTCGCTTGCCTGCCCATGGGCGCACAGGACGCTCATTTTCCGCAAGCTGAAGAAACTTGAGGACGTCATTTCGGTAACCGTGGTTGACTGGTTCATGGGTGATGGCGGTTGGGTCTTTTCGGATCGTGACGGTGCCAGCGCTGACCCTATTCTTGGTGCCAGCAATTTGTGGGAAGTCTATGTGGCTGCAGATCCGCACTATAATGGTAGGGTGTCTGTGCCCGTTCTTTGGGACAAGAAGACCGGCACTATTGTCAGTAATGAATCATCGGAAATCATCCGCATGTTCAATTCAGCTTTTGGCGAATTTGGTGGTTCCAGCCTTGATTATTATCCAGAGGCGCTGCGCAGTGAGATCGATTCGATTAACGAGCGGGTCTATCACACGGTCAACAATGGCGTTTACAAAAGCGGATTTGCAACCTCACAAGAAGCCTATGAGGAAGCTTTTGGGGAACTGTTCGATTCGCTGGACTGGCTGGATGACCTGTTATCAAGACGCAGATATCTGGCAGGAGACCAACTGACCGAGGCGGATTGGCGCCTGTTCACGACGCTTGTGCGCTTTGATCCGGTCTATGTGGGGCACTTCAAGTGCAATTTGCGTCGAATCGCGGATTATCCGAATTTGTCCAATTACTTGCGGGAATTATATCAGATCGATGGCGTGGCCGAGACGGTCGACATGAAGCATATCCGCAATCACTATTACCAAAGCCACGAGACCGTAAATCCGACCAGAATCGTCCCTGTGGGTCCATTACTGGATCTGGATGCGCCGCATAATCGGGCCGAATTAAAGGCCGCCTGAAGCGGGTATTCGGCTCACCAGTCAGTCGACGGTGGTTTTGACCGGAATACCTCCTCAATGCGCCTTGAAGTGCCCAAGGACAGGTCTTCTGGTAGCTGTTCGGGAGCAAAGCGCTGCATGTCGGCGATTTCCATGCTTGGCTTGAACTCCTCGATGACCTCCTGTTCCCGGCAACGATACAGCAAAACGTGGTCGCGTTTGCTAAATCTTGTGTTGAGATACACGCCGATCAGATTTGCCGGTTGAGCGATCTTGACCTGGGCTTCCTCGCGAATCTCACGTTCCAGGGCTGACAGTGCCGTCTCGCCGGGTTCCACGCCGCCGCCCGGAAAATGCCAGCCTGGCACATAGGTGTGCTTGATCAACAGAATGCGCCCAGCGTCATCTTCAATGAGCGCGCGAACACCCACTGACAATGGTTTGACCCGCATTTTCACGTTG
>JBCCEP010000554.1:0-1999 GCA_039030215.1 Pseudomonadota bacterium | reverse complement strand
TGTGACCGCCAAATGTTATGGCGGCGATGCCACGCGAAAGCGCAAGCTTCTGGACAAACAAAAGGCCGGCAAGAAAAAAATGCGGCAGTTTGGCCGGGTGGAGATACCTCAAGAGGCGTTTATTCAGGCACTTAAAATGGGCGATGGATAGTCGCGCCAACAAGCGCCCCTCGAATAAGTTCGGCAAACTCCCTACATAGTCTTTGTCAGAACCAAAATGCTCTAACAGCCAGGAATGCCGGCATGGCCTATTCGCCAATAAAGATCTTGAAACAGATGAGTGACATGCGCGACCGCGAACAGGAGATGTCGAAAAGTAACTCACATCTTGCAGAAGCGCTCGAACAGGAAAAGATGGAAGGGCATCGGATCGCTGTCATCGCGCGAACTGTAGCGATGACCATCATTTTGTGCATTCTGCCAATCATGAACCCCAATTGGGATGTGATGTATTATCAGGCAACCGTGCTCCTGTTCATTGCGCTTGGTTGGCTCCAATACCGCTATGCTCAGGTTGGTTATTCAAAGTTTGAGCTCATCCTGATCTTCGCAGACATTCTGTTGCTAACTTTGATATTCATCGTACCGAGCCCGTTCCAGGATGAAGAATTGCCGACATCAATCTTGTACCGGTTCAATAATTTCGCCTATTTCTTCCTGATCCTGGCACTTGGAACGCTTGCTTACTCTTGGCGAACGGTTTGGGCGATTGGGACATGGGTCGCCGTTTTCTGGGTTGTTGGCTATGCCGGCGTGGCGTTTTTTGGCCACGAAATGCCAGGGCTTGGTGAAGGGTCAGCCAACCTTTATGCGAACCATGAACTGATTGGTTCAATGCTCGATCCCAATGGCGGCCGCTTTTCGCAACGGTTTCAGGAAATCGTAATCTTCATCATAGTCGCAGCAATATTGGCATTGAGGGGCTTTCGAACGAATCAGCTTTTAATGCGCCAGGCCATGGTTGCAGAAGAACGCGCCAATCTTTCGCGTTACTTCCCTTCAAGCCTGGTGGATGCGATTGCCTCAACAGAACACGACATCGGAGCGGTGCGTAGTCAGGAGGTTGCGGTGCTGTTCACCGATATTGTCGGGTTTACCCAATATGCTGAAAGGAACACGCCCGAAAACGTAATGGATCTGTTGCGCCAATATCATGCGCTGATTGAGCGAGCGATTTTTGAAAATGGTGGAACGCTCGAGAAATATATTGGTGACGGGGTTATGGCGACATTTGGGCGGCCCGAAACAAGCCCGGAAGATGCCGCCAATGCGTTGCGATGCGCCAGACAGATCATGAGCGCCAATGAAAGCTTCAACAAAGTCCGGGAACGCGAGGGCAAGGAAGCGGTTCATATCTCAATCGGTATTCACTACGGCGCCGTCATACTTGGCGACATTGGTCCTGAGCGCAGGCTCGAATTTGCCGTTGTCGGCGACACTGTAAACGTTGCCTCGCGGCTGGAAGCTGAAAGTCGTGCCCTGGAGGTTCAGTGTGTTGTCAGTGATGATTTGATGCGACAGGTTGGTGAGGACTGCCCGGACCGGGAGAGTTTCTCAATGGATTTCCGTTCCTACGGCGATGTGCAATTGCGCGGCAGAAGTCAGCCAATCAGCGTCTGGGTGACCTGATCTATTGGCGTTTGTGCGCCGGGGAGGCATTGGAACATGGGCACGTTATTGCAAAACCACGGTCGCACGAAATCATGGCCACACCTTCAGGTTGCTGGGATGCATGAATAAATCAGACTTGTGAGAAATTTTTCAGAAGTCATGGGTGAATCGAAGATTATTCAATGAATCCAAATGTGTGAACAATTTCAAGCTTCAATTTGGGCCGAAAAATCAGTATCGAGTTTGATCTGGAAACCCATTCGTTAAAACTTTATAAGGATTTTAGTAAGAATGTGTTCAGAGTTTCCAGCCTTGCAAATTCCAGGATAACCATCTTGCGCTACCTAGTTACGTTGATCGCCTCTCTGTTGCTTGTCGCATGCACCGC
>JBCCEP010000553.1:0-2010 GCA_039030215.1 Pseudomonadota bacterium | reverse complement strand
TGCAATGGGTATTGTCATTTGTGCGATCGGGTTTGCCTGGCTTTTCGCATGGAACTGGGGCGCCGGACAGTTGGAGCGGCGCGCCGACCTGCTTACACAGCAATTGTTCAATTATGGCATCCAGCTGGAATGTAATGACCAAGAAATTACCGGCTTTCCATTCAGAATTGGCGTTTCATGCGCCACCATCACAAGCCAGAATATTGATGATTGAAGTACCGCCCAGGCAGGCGCATTTCGTTCCGCCGCACAGTTTTACGATCCCGGTAAAATCGTGGCAGAACTAGACGGACCAGCCAGGATCGAAACCTTTGGCAATGTTCCGGTCGTTGCAAATTGGGAACTGCTGCATGCCAGCATCCGGGCCAGTCTGGAAACAATTCGTGAGCTATCTGTCGAAGCGCGTGACATCGCCATTTCCGATGGATGGGCACCGGAAGGTACGCCGGCCATGGCAATGGCTGCAAACGCACAACTCCATGCAAGGATATCGGAAAGCGGTCCGGAAAATCTCGATATTGCCTTCAAGGGTACAAATGTCTATCCGGCGGGTGAAGCACTGGCCTCGCTCGACCTGATTGCAACGATGACGGTTGACGAAATCACCCCGAACATTCGACCAGGCTTTAACCTGGAACGCTACATCAGAAACTACGGACTCGCAGGACGCATCGCGAACATCTCAATCCTGCCAGGTAATGGAGGACGGTTGGAAGTAAGCGGACCATTCTCACTCGATACCAATGGTGTTCTGTCAGGCCGATTTGAAATCGGTTTTGCCGATCCGAACGCAATCGGCGAATTTCTTTCCGAATTCATGCCCTCTGCTGCCGATGCGATTGGCACGATTGCCGCACTCGCATCCACCATGGGTCTGAGCAGCAAGGAAAATCCAAAAATGCGCATTGTCACGCTGACGATCGATAACGGCAATGTACTCGCCGGGTTCGTCCCACTGGGCAGGATCGATCCTTTGATATGATTACTTCTCTTCTGCCGCTTTGACGGTTTCGGCAGGCGTTTCAATCTCATCACGGCCGAAATTGGGTTCAGCCGTTTCCTGGCCGATTTCGATGATTGACCGGCGTATTTCCCGTGTCCGGGTAAAAAGTTTGAACAACGCATCGCCGTCGCCCCACCGTATTGCCCGCTGCAACGCACTCAAATCCTCCGAGAACCTTCCAAGCGTTTCCAGCACCGCATCCTGATTGTGCAGAAACACGTCGCGCCACATGGTTGGGTCGGATGCGGCAATCCGGGTAAAATCTCGAAATCCACCGGCTGAAAACTTGATGATTTCGGTGGAAGTCACGCTTTCCAGATCGTCCGCCGTTCCGACAATATTGTACGCGATCAAATGCGGAATATGCGAAGTGATCGCCAGAACAAGGTCATGATGTTCCGGTGTCATTACCTCCGTCTGCGAACCGCACGCTTCCCAGAATGCCCTGAGCTTGGCGAGCGCCTCCGGGTCGCAATCAGCCTCGGGCGTCAGGATACACCAGCGATTTTCAAACAAGGTCGAAAATCCCGCATCAGGACCGGAATACTCGGTGCCGGCAACCGGATGGGCGCCGATAAAATGTACGTTTTCGGGCAGATTAGGCTTTACCTGGCGGACAACAGACGCCTTCACCGAGCCGACATCAGTGACAATGGCACCCGCTTTAAGGGATCCTGATATCGCCTTGGATACCGTTTCGAATGCCCCGACAGGCACGCCAAGCACCACAAGATCCGCATCTGCAACTGCCGCGGCGGGATCGAGATGGTAATCGTCTCCAAGGTCAAGTTCGCGGGCCCGTTCCAACGTCTTTTCACTACGCGTGGAAACCGCTATTTCCCGCGCAATCCCCTTTGAACGCATTACCCGTGCGAGCGAAGAACCGATCAATCCGATCCCGATAAGTGCAACCCGGTCAAATATCGGCTTGGTCATCAGCTTCGATCCAGAAATTCACTCAAGGCTGCAACAACGCCGCGGTTAGCTTCTTCATTTCCGATCGTCAT
>JBCCEP010000552.1:0-2033 GCA_039030215.1 Pseudomonadota bacterium | reverse complement strand
GATCAGTACCGTAAGCGACAAGGCCGGTGGGATTGATATTCTAATCAACAACGCTGCCCTCTTCGACTTGGCACCCATCGTCGAAATCACCCGGGAAAGCTATGAGCGGTTGTTCTCGGTGAATGTTTCTGGCGCGCTTTTCATGATGCAGGCTGCTGCCCGTTCCATGATAGCGGGCGGGAAGGGCGGCAGGATAATAAATATGGCAAGCCAGGCCGGTCGCCGCGGTGAGGCATTGGTTGCCGTCTACTGCGCCACGAAGGCAGCAGTCATTTCCATGACCCAATCCGCCGGTCTCGATCTGATCAAACACGGCATCAACGTCAATGCAATTGCACCGGGCGTAGTCGACGGCGAACACTGGGATGGCGTGGACGCACTGTTCGCCAAACACGAAAACCGGCCATTGGGAGAAAAGAAAGAACTGGTTGGCAACGAAGTCCCGATCGGTCGCATGGCAACTGCCGAGGATCTGACCGGCATGGCTGTATTCCTGGCAAGCGACGAGGCATCCTACATCGTTGCCCAGACCTACAATGTTGATGGTGGAAATTGGATGAGCTGATGAGGTGGTATTTGATTTCCATCCCCGAATTGTGGAGGAGCTCATGTTAGGGCAGGGCGATCGGAAAGTGGCGGTCAATCTGAGTCTGGACAGTCTCCCGGCAATTTCGGACAGGGTCGTCAAGCCCACATACCGCCGTTCAGATTTACGACCGGGAATTGTTCATGTTGGTGTAGGCAATTTTCATCGTGCTCATCAGGCTGTTTATCTTCATCGACTATTCCAGAACGGACGGGACCTTGATTGGGCAATCCTCGGTGCCGGCGTCAAATCCTACGATGAAAATATGCGCACCAGGCTTGAGGCACAGGATTGGCTGACAACCGTCGTCGAATTGGATCCCGAAGGCTTCTCCGCGGAAATCTGCGCAGCAATGGCTGGGTTTGCCGAAGTCAAAGCTAAGGCGTTGATTGCTGCCATGTCGGAACCGGAAATCAGAATTGTATCCTTGACCGTTACCGAGGGCGGATACTTTATCGATGCCAAGACCGGCGGCTTCGACATCTCGAACAGTGAGATCGTCAACGATATTGCCAGTCCTGAAACCCCTTCCACCGTCTTTGGCATGATAATCGCTGCATTGGCAAACCGCAGGCAGAAAGGTATCGCACCCTTTACTGTCATGTCCTGTGACAATCTCCCGGAAAATGGTCATGTGGCAAGACATGCGATCCTGGGATTGGCAGACGCAATGCCGGGCGACATGGGTAAATGGATTGCAGGCAATGTTGCATTCCCCAACGGCATGGTTGATTGCATTACGCCCGCCACCGGCGAACGCGAGATAAGGCTGGTGGAAGAGGAATTTGGCATCATCGATGCAGCACCGGTTGTCTGCGAACCGTTTCGTCAATGGGTGCTGGAGGACAAGTTTTCAAATGGCCGCCCGGCGCTGGAAACCGTTGGCGTGGAATTCGTCAGCGATGTAGCGCCCTATGAGCTAATGAAGCTGCGTGTGCTCAATGGAGGCCATGCGGCTATTGCCTACCCGGCTGCACTCTTGGGTATTAAGTATGGCCATGAAGCAATGGAAAACCCGCTCGTCGGCGGGTTCTATGACAAACTTGCCCACGACGAGATCATGCCGACAGTTCCGCCAATTCCCGGTGTCAGCCTCGAGGATTATTACAAGACATTGGTCAAGCGGTTTTCAAATGCACTGCTAGGCGACACGATTGCAAGGCTGTGTCTGGACGGATCCAATCGGCAGCCCAAGTTCATTTTTCCGACAATTTCAGCACGCCTTGAGGCAAACAGACCAATTCGCGGTTTGGCTCTCGAAGTCGCACTTTGGTGCCGTTACTGTGCCGCCATTGACGAGAAGGGAAATGAAATCATTATTGATGATGTCGCCGCTGACAGGCTCCGTGCTCAGGCCAAGGCTGCCAAATCGGATCCTCCGAAATTCCTCGAAATGCACGAAATTTTCGGCACGCTGAACGAAAGCCAGGTCTTTACGGAGGCGTTT
>JBCCEP010000551.1:0-2041 GCA_039030215.1 Pseudomonadota bacterium | reverse complement strand
TTCTAATTCAAATTCCAAATCAACATTGCCTTCTAAAAGTTATTTTTTACATAAAATAGTATAATATTCATTGCAAACTAAAATTTTGCACCCCTATATTACATAAAATAGCCGAATCATTCAAATAAAGGGAGTGGCAGGAATGTCCATCGTCGACGGGCTGACACCCAGGCTGGCAGGCGTTGCGCTTGCGATGCTGCTTGTAATGCAGGCTCATGCGGACCAGCCAGGCGTGGGGATCGTCAGCACCCAAGATCAAGAAGGGCCTAAGACCGCCGAAAGCTTGACAATCGGCATCTGGAACACCGCCGGCAATGTTACGACTTACACGATCGGTAACAGCTGGAACGATTGGATGCTTTGGCTGGCGTTCGACAAGCTGGTCGAGCCCTCACCCTATGTCGGACAGGCTGAGACCTGGCTTGCGACGAAGGTCGAGCAGATTAGTGATGATGCCCGTGTCTGGGAAATCACGCTGCGTGAAGGTGTCAAATGGCACGATGGCACAGAGTTCACCGCGGAGGACGTTGCTTTCACCTTCGAATATTATCGTGAAGGGCCATCCAATCGCTGGACACACCATGCCTCGGCGGTCCCCCGAATGGAGGAGATCGAAGTTATGGATCGCTACAAAGTCCGCCTGACATCGCAAAAGCCGATGCCGAACTTCGATCGGATCACAGCGGCCGATTTGCCGATGATTCAAAAGGCGCAGTGGGAGAACGTTGAAAAGCCGCGCGAGTTCACCGATATCGGCATTGGCACCGGCCCCTACATACTGAAAGACTATGTAGCTGACGAGTATTATCACTTCGAAGCCAACGAAAACTATTGGCAGGGCAAGCCGCTTGTCGACGAGCTAAGGCTGGTGATGATCAAGGACCCGCAGACCATGTTCACCGCGCTCAAAACTGGTGAACTCGATGGGGCTGCAAGATCACTGCCACCCGAACTGGTGCGCGAATGGGCTACCGACCCCAGTATCGAAGTCGCTAAGGCCCCGAGTCTTTGGGGTGTGTGGCTTGACATCGATGCGAGCCAGGAACCCTTCCACAACCGCGATCTCCGGCATGCGATTTCACTTGCAATCAATCCCGAGCCGATGCTCGAGCGTGTCATGCTGGGCATGGGTAAGTCCGGTAGCACGGGTTGGCCGCATGTTGACAGTTTCTGGACCCGCCCCGACGCCAGGGTCGACTATGATCCGGCCAAGGCGAAGAGTGAGCTGGATGCGCTTGGTTTTGTCGACACTGATGGCGATGGCATGCGCAATCTACCCGATGGCTCTCCCTTGGATTGGAACGTCACGGTCGCCACCAACCGGCCGCTTCAAATCCGTGCTGCCGAAATGGTCGTGGCTCAGCTGGGCGAGGTCGGTATCAAATCCCATGTTCGCACCCTCGACCCGGGATCCTTTGGCGGTCTCTGGCGCAGCCGGGACTTTGATCTTCGGGTCGCCGATATCACGCCTCACGGCATTGCCGACCAGGACATGTTGATCATCATCTACCGCGGTGATCGTAAACGTGAACTGGTGCCAGATGAGGACAAAGCGGAAATCGTCGAGCGCTGGCTGGATGCTGAAACACGCGAGGACCGACTTGCTGTGAGTTTCGAGCTCCAAGACTACCAAAATCAGTATCCCGAACGGGTTATGCTTTGGTATCCCGACGGACTCTTCGCCTATCGCTGGCAGAGCTACGACAACTATGTCAGCTCGGCAGGATATGGAATCTTCCACAAATACTCGTTTCTGCCGTCGGAAGGCCGAGAAGGTACAACCGAAGATCTCGAAGAGATGGTGCAGTATTGATTCCTAAAAAGCAGGTCGGGGCCCAACAGTCCCGACCTGCTTGGCTGATTTCGGCCTGATTATTCACACGTAAGGATCTTGGCAGAATGACGTGTTATCTGCGAATCCACAACGTTCTGGCCGCCGTACGTCCTAAGGCGGATTGCCCTGATTGGGATGCTGTGAACACAGCTTGGCAAAACGCCACGTCGGTACTTCAGCGCAAGCAGATTTTATCGGACATGCGAC
>JBCCEP010000550.1:0-2077 GCA_039030215.1 Pseudomonadota bacterium | reverse complement strand
TCAATGTCAGCGTGATGCCCACAAAGAAACACATCGGAATGAACCATTCATGATCCAGAACTTCGTCGTAGTATCCGGGATCTTTGACCAGAATGAAGCCCAAGCAACACAGAGGAAATGCTGACAGAAATTTTCCTGACCATTGCGCTTCGGCCGTGATGGCCTTTACACGGCGAAACAGGCGAAAGCGGGCCCGGATCACCTGCGCAAGACCGGCCAGAATTTCCGCAAGATTACCGCCGGATTGCTGTTGAATACCCACCGCAACCGCCAGAAAACGCAAATCCTGCATATCGAGCCGTTCTGCCATATCCTTGAGAGCCTCACCGACGTCGCGCCCGTATGCGCATTCATCTGAAATAATGCCAAACTCTGTTCCCAGAGGGTCCTGAACCTCGTTGGAAACAACCTGGATTGTGGATACGAACGGATTGCCCACGCGCAGCGATCGAACCATCAGTTCCACCGCGTCGGGCAATTGTTCCTCGATCATGCCCATGCGCTTTTTAGCTTTGTGGTTGACCCACGCATAGACACCCCCGACGCCGATCGCGATCGACAAAACGATCCGCAAAAGGGTGTCTGTCGCAGTGCCTATACTGAGCCCCAAGAACGCGACAACAGAGACAAGACCCATAATCGCGATTAATTGCCGTGGCGAGAATGCGATCGCGGCTTTCTGTGCTTTGTCCGCCAGCAGGGAATAAAGCGGAATGCTCTGGGATTTCATATGCTGCTGCATTTCCTTGCGCAGCTGTTCCAGAACCTGTTCTCGGCCGACGCCTTTATCCAGCATGTCCAGGCGACGGTTAACCCGACTGTTCAGGCTGATGGACTTGCCGAAGGCCACAAGGTAGATGCCTTCGACCAGAAAAAGAACGCCAACGAAGATGGCGACATAGATAAGGGCCTCCAAAGGAAGTTGCATACCCAGATCTCCTACATTGTCGTTGGGTCGTAAATGGACGCGGGCAAATCAAAACCCCAAAGACGGAAGCGCTCGGAATAATGGCTGCGCACGCCCGTTGCTGTGAAATGACCAATAATCTTGTTATCCGGAGTCAGTCCAACGCGTTGAAATCTAAATATTTCCTGCATCGAAATCACATCGCCTTCCATACCCGTAATCTCGGTGATAGAGGTCATGCGACGCGAACCGTCCTGCAAGCGGCTGGCTTGCACAATCAGGTTCACAGCGCTCGAAATCTGGCTGCGCACCGCTTTGATGGGCATCTCGATACCGGCCATCGCGATCATGTTTTCCAGACGCGAAATCCCGTCGCGGGCCGAGTTGGCGTGAATCGTCGTCATTGACCCGTCGTGGCCCGTGTTCATGGCCTGAAGCATGTCGATCACTTCGGCGCCGCGTGTTTCGCCCACGATAATGCGGTCCGGGCGCATACGCAGCGCGTTTTTCAAACAATCGCGCGGACTGACCTCGCCTTTGCCTTCGACATTGGGCGGTCGGCTTTCCATCCGGCCGACATGGGTTTGCTGCAACTGTAGTTCCGCGGTGTCCTCAATGGTCAGAATACGCTCGGCATCATCGATAAAGCTCGAAAGCGCGTTCAAGGTGGTTGTTTTGCCCGAACCGGTACCGCCCGATACGATGACGTTCAATCGGGTGGATACCACGGCCTGAAGATAGGCCGCCATTTCTTCTGTAAATGCGCCGAAGCTGACCAGATCGTCGATGCCAAGTTTGTCTTTCTTGAACTTCCGGATGGAAACCAGCGATCCGTCCACCGCAACGGGCGGAACCATTGCGTTGAAACGTGAGCCGTCGGCCAAACGCGCATCCACATAGGGATTTGATTCATCCACACGACGACCCACTGCGGACACGATCTTGTCGATGATCCGCATTAGGTGCTTTTCGTCTTTGAACGTAATGTCGCTGAGTTCCAGTTTGCCGTGCCGTTCCACAAAAATCTGTTGTGGACCGTTCACCAGAATATCGTTGACCGATTCGTCCTGTAGCAGAGTTTCAAGCGGCCCAAGGCCCGTGACCTCATCATAAAGCTCTTTGTTCAGCTGCGACCGGTCGTCCCGGTTCAGCACAATACTTTTGGTCTCC
>JBCCEP010000549.1:0-2094 GCA_039030215.1 Pseudomonadota bacterium | reverse complement strand
TCTGCAGCGGTCTTGTCAGTATTCTTGATCAACATAATCCTGATCCGATGCGCGTTACCAAGTTTACATGAAATGCAAGCACGCAAATATTAAAATACTGCAATGTTTGCACTTGCACCGGGCAACACCAAGGCTACCAGACCAAATAGATTTGTGCCGCAATGCGTTCAAGGGCAGCTAGAGATCTTCGCTTGTCAGCTTGTAGACCGTGGAACAGAACTCGCAGGTCGTCGTGATGACACCGTCCTCGAATGCTTCGGCAAGCTCATCTTCATCAAGCGAGCGGATCACCTCGGCTATCTTTTCGCGGCTGCAGGAGCATTTGTCAGCTATATCCTCGCCTTCAAAAACATGGACACCATGTTCATGAAACAGCCTGAAAAGCAGCCTTTCCGAACCGATTTGCGGGTCGGTCAGTTCATCATCGGTAATGGTGCCAAGCAAGGCGCGGGTTTCGGCCCAGGCGTCGTCTTCTTCGGCAATATCAGGAATTTCGACATCTTCCGGCAGATCGCCACCGGGTAAATCTGTAATCATGATACGATCTGAGGCCTCGGGCAGAAACTGCACGACCATGCCGCCAGCGCGCATGCTGTGCTGAAAACCCTTTCCGTCGATGCCGGGCGTGCTTATTTCGGCCGCTGCCAATCTGACAATGGTCGGGATCTGCTCGGATTGGCGGAAATATTGCATGGCCGCTTCTTCCAGCGAAATGCCGTTGAGTTCGACAATACCCTGATAGCGCTGCATGTGATTGCCCTGGTCAATGGTCATGGCCAGAGTTCCATTGCCCAGTAAAGCCTCGGATGTGACATCACCGGCCTCCATTGCGGCTGCAACAAGCTCCTCATCGAAACGCGCATGGGCACGCACCGCGTCGGGCGTGCGGTAATCGACAACCAATAGCGATACCGGTCCTTCGCTCTGGGTTTGGAAGATGAACTTTCCTTCAAACTTCAGCGAGGTTCCCAGTAGCACCGTCAAAACAATGGCTTCGCCCAACAAAGCAGCGACCGGAGCGGGATAATCGTGCCGGTCCAATATAGAGTTAAGCATTGGCCCAAGCTGAATTGCGCGGCCCCTAATGTCGAGCGGCGACACCTGAAAAGGCACGACCCGGTCATCACCGGCGAGTTTCACGGCACTCCCGAAAGGATCCGCCTGGGATTTTGTCATATCGGTCATGATAATTCTCTTATACCGGTAAAAACTGTCCGGCTGGTAAATAGCGGCCTTATAGATATGTATTTGTATTCAAATCTGTAGGGGTGGGCTGCCAATCAATCGAATAGCCCAAAGCACCAGGCAATAACCCCTTTCTGTGCGTGCAGGCGGTTTTCCGCTTCGTCCAGAACAACCGATTGCGGACCGTCAATCACCTCGTCGGTAACCTCTTCGCCGCGATGGGCCGGCAGGCAATGCATGAATATCGCGTCCGGCTTGGCCTTCTCCATCAATTGCGCGTTAACCTGAAAGGGTTGAAACACATTATGCCCACGTGCCTTGTGTTCCTTGTTCATTGAGACCCAGGTGTCGGTAACGACGCAGTCGGCATCGGTTACAGCAGCTTCGGGGTCGGAACCCAGATTGATCGATGCGCCCCGGCTGCGGGCGCGTTTGATGAATTCGGCATCGGGTTCGGAACCTTCCGGCGTGGCAATATTTAACTGGAAATCGAACTTGGCGCTGGCCTCGATCCAGGAATGCAGGACATTGTTGCCATCGCCCGACCAGGCAACGGTCTTGCCTTGAATGGATCCCTTGCGCTCGGTGAATGTCAGTATGTCGGCCATGATCTGGCAGGGATGGGTGTCGTCCGTCAGGCCGTTTATCACCGGGACCGTTGCGGCATTTGCCATCTCCAGCAGTCTTTCATGTTCCAACGTACGGATCATGATTGCGTCGACATATCGAGACAGTACACGCGCGGTATCGGCAATTGTCTCATCGCGACCGAGCTGCATTTCGGTGCCGGTCAGCATGATCGTTTCGCCACCCAGCTGCCGCATGCCGACGTCAAAGGAGACCCGGGTACGGGTTGACGGCTTGTCAAAAATCATCGCCAGCACCCTGCCCGAGAGCGGCTGTTCGGAT
>JBCCEP010000548.1:0-2098 GCA_039030215.1 Pseudomonadota bacterium | reverse complement strand
GGCGGTTGTTCTGGACAGGGTATTGCCTCTGCCATTTGCACGAGGGTCAGCCGCCGACATTCTTGCCGGCGTCGGTTTTGTATTCATTGTCCTGGCTGCCGCGCTTTATGCCCTGTCCGCGCGAGAACTCCGGAGGCATAACACGGCGATCCTGCCGACCAAAGCGGCGGACCGGCTTGTGACCACCGGACCGTTCGCAATAACCAGAAATCCAATCTATCTCGCAAATGTCGTCGTTGTGTCGGGGATGGCATTGATTACCGGCAATCTGTGGATGCTGGGTGCCGCGTTTTTATGTGGATTGCTGGAATACCATCTGGCGATCAAGCGCGAGGAAGCCCATCTCGAGCACAAATTCGGAAAGGCCTGGCGAGATTATCGGAAAAAGGTGCGCCGCTGGGTTTGATATACTCAGGATATCGAAGGTCTAAAGCGAACGGTCAGGTACTGACACCGAGCTCCGCAAGACGTGCCAGGCTGGCTTCCTCGACCTGATCAAGTTCGGCGAGGGTTTCCTCAATATCCTTGCGTTTCTGCTCCAACTCGGCCCGCTTTTCTTCAACGCGAGAAATCAGTAAGCGCAATTGTCCGGCCTCGCCCGGCGGTTCCTTGTACATTTGCAGAATTTCACGAATTTGCGCGATGGAAAAACCGAGACGTTTGCCGCGGAGAATGAAGCTCAGCAACCTTCTGTCAGAAGGGCGAAACAATCTGGTTCTTCCGCGCCGCACCGGTTTTATGAGACCCTCATCCTCGTAGAACCTTATCGTCCGCGTGGAGACGCCAAATTCCTTTGTAAGATCGCTAATCGTAAAATATTCAGCCACGTCGCAAATGCCGTTTGTTGAGAAATCATGGCGGCGCCATTCGATGAGCCGATGATTTGGAGCGTCCAGTAGAAAACAAATTACGTAAAAGTCAATCGCGCTTCAAACGGTATTCGAATTTGTCCTTGTGCGGCGTAAGCGGTTGTGGGAAACCCGATTATCGGGAATCAATCGCGATTCGGACGTGCTGAAAACGATTGATCTGCCTTCAAATCATGTTGGGCAAAGCGGTATGAAATTCTTCAAGTCGATCTATTCAGCATTCCGACAGATGTTCAATTTCACCGGCAGGGCGAATCGGCGAGACTTCTGGTTCTGGATCCTGTTTGTGATCATCGTATATCTGCTTTGCAGGATCTTCGAGCTTCAGGTGGTTGCCCCGATGATGGGTTACCTGCCCTATGAGGAAGTCGACATCAGCCCTGTCTCAGACGCGTGGCTGATAATCTGTATTATTCCAACACTTTCGTTGATTTTTAGGCGTGTTCAGGATCACGGAAAACCAGGCTGGATGGCAATTACAATCGTTCCACTGGTGTGGTGGCTGATTGCCAAAGGCGACAAGGAAGCTAACAAATATGGTGAATAACTGAATTTAAAGTGTTTTTTTCCGGTTTTGCCCATTTATGCCTTATTCTCACCGCTTTAAGAATTTTTAAGGCTATTGGTCCCAGTATATTCGGCGACATTAATGTAGGGACAATTTGGGTTCGAACCATGCGTAAATTAAAACTGGTAAGTGCGGTAGCTGCTGCGGCAATGCTGATGATGGGTGTCGGAACAGCGAGCGCAGAGCGGATTGAAACCCGAACCTACCTCATTAATGGGTTGGCAAGCGCGGTTCCGTTCATTGGGTACGGTTTTGCCAATCTCAAAACCAAGATCCCCGGTTCCAAGCTTTACAGCTATCTGAGCCCTGTTGAAGGAGCTGGTGTCATCCAGCCTCAGATTCTTGCCGACATTCGAAAAGCCCATCGCCGTAATCCGGATATCGAAATCAACCTGATCGGGATCAGTTTTGGTGCAAACCTGATCACTCGCATGGCGGCCAATCTTCAAAAAGACGGCATTGAGGTCAGCTATATGGGCCTGCTGGACGGGCTGCCGCTTGCGCCCGTTACAAGCAATGTGCGCCGGGTCGACAACTTCATCTGCACGACACCCGGATGCCTGCGTGACCGCGTAAAACTTGCACGCGGTAATGATCTGACCATCCATAATTTCTTCAGCTATCGTACAAGCCACATCGCGCTTGGCGACAACAAGCAGAT
>JBCCEP010000547.1:0-2136 GCA_039030215.1 Pseudomonadota bacterium | reverse complement strand
TTTGCGATCCGCGAGGGCGGCCGCACCGTGGGTGCCGGCATCGTCGCATCCATCATCGAATAACCGGACAACCAGCCAGGCGGTAAACCCCGCCTGGCTTGGTATCTGGTGAGAATGTCGATTTTTTAATTCCGGTCTTGCGAATTGATGCCGGAAGTCGCATAAGCTTTCGCCAGACCCGGCATTTAGGGGTATAGCTCAGTTGGTAGAGCGGCGGTCTCCAAAACCGCAGGTCGCGGGTTCGAACCCTGCTGCCCCTGCCATGTGGTTCCACAGCCGGTTTTCAGGCTTTTTCTGCGGGGATTGATAAGATTGAATGCCATTCCTATTTGAAAGGAACGGCATAAGCGGCAAATTGTTGCAAATGCCTGAAAATTGTTTCAGATTCCACTTGCCTTATTGTAAATGACCCATTATCAACTCGCCAACAGGCAAACAAAGCGCGTGGAGCCTATAGTAGAGGCTTGACGCGCTTGTTGCTGTGGAATTTTTGCCCCGGTGATTCTGGTATCCGGCACATAAATGCAGATTTGGATTGCGATGGGATGGCAATCTGTCTGCGCTGGATTTCTGGTGCATCGATCGACAAACCCGAGTTCTTGCAGGAAAGATACTGAAGGTAATGGCTTCCAAAACCAATCCTTTTACCTTTTTACAACAGGTGCGTTCCGAGGTTGCGAAAGTTACCTGGCCAAGTCGCCGCGAAACCTTGATCAGCACGGCAATGGTATTTGTCATGGTGTTGATAGCTGCACTGTTCTTTCTGGCGGTCGACCAGATCCTGGGCTGGGGCGTCGGAGTGTTGTTGAGCTTGGGCGGCTGATTTCATTATTCGGAAGTGGTTGAAACCCTGGTCAGGCCGCGGGCCATACGAGGACATACTGAATTAAGATGGCACACCGTTGGTACATTGTGCACGCCTACTCGAATTTCGAGAAGAAGGTTGCAGAGGCGATAGAGGAAAAGGCACGCCAGAAAGGCCTTGAGCAGATGTTCGAGGCTGTGATGGTTCCGACCGAAAAGGTCGTGGAAGTGCGCCGCGGCAGAAAGGTCGACGCCGAAAGAAAATTCTTTCCTGGCTACGTGCTGGTGAAAATGGACCTTAATGACGAAACCTATCACCTGATCAAGAACACACCGAAGGTGACCGGTTTCCTTGGCGCGGATAACAAGCCGCAGCCGATATCGGATTACGAAGCCGACCAGATCCTGCATCAGGTGCAGGAAGGCGTGGATCGGCCCAAGCCTTCGGTTTCCTACGATATCGGGGAATCGGTGCGGGTATCGGACGGACCATTCGCCTCCTTTAACGGCGTGGTCCAGGAAGTTGATGAAGAGCGGGCGCGGTTGAAGGTCGAGGTTTCGATTTTCGGCAGGGCGACGCCGGTGGATTTGGAATACGGCCAGGTTGAAAAACTCTGACCGTTAAGTGCGGAAGGTGAGGGGGCTGGCCAGCCTCTGTATCCGTACCGCGCGACTGCAGCAACTGCCATGTGGATTGATCCGTATTTGGCAGTGAATTTGAACCGTCGCCTGTATCAGGCGGTAGATTTGAGAAGGGCAGTAGGAAATGGCCAAGAAAATTGACGGATACCTGAAATTGCAGGTGCCCGCGGGAAGCGCATCACCATCGCCGCCTATCGGTCCGGCCCTGGGTCAGCGCGGCCTGAACATCATGGAGTTCTGTAAGGCGTTCAACGCGAAAACTCAGGAAATGGAAAAAGGGATGCCGATCCCGGTCACCATTACCATTTATGTCGACAAGTCATTCACATTCGACATGAAACAACCGCCGGTGTCGTTCTTCCTGAAGAAGGCAGCGGGCCTCAATAAGGGCGGCATGGAACCCGGCAAGGAAGTTGCCGGAAAGGTATCCAGCAGCCAGGTGCGCGAAATCGCGGAAAAGAAGATGGTGGATTTGAACGCGCATGATGTCGAAGCAGCAATGCGGATGGTCGAGGGCTCAGCCCGGTCCATGGGTCTTGAGGTAGCGGGTTGATACGATGACTGGAAAACGGATGAAAAGCGCCCGCGAGGGCATTGATCGCAATAAGCTTTATTCATTGGATGAAGCGGTTGAATTGGTAAAGGCAGGTGCCAAAACCAAGTTTGACGAGACGGTTGAGGTCGCGATGA
>JBCCEP010000546.1:0-2159 GCA_039030215.1 Pseudomonadota bacterium | reverse complement strand
ACCCTCGTCACCCAAAAGCAGTGCCGAGATAATCGGTGTTATATTCTGAGCGGCACTGGGGATGGCAAGGAATATCGTTGTCAGTAAACATAGCTGAACCCCTTTGAAAAAGCTTGGCATTTCTAATTGGGAATTTGCTGCAGAATTAGATCGCCGCGCATGGTATCAAAGGCCCACTTGTCCATCAACGCAACCTGCGTTTCTGATTTGTTTTGACTGTTTTTGAAAGATAAAGCAACTGTTTGGAAGTCGTTGAGTGTCCGTGCTAGTCAGTACGCCTTGATCTGACTCCTTTTTACTGCCATGTATTGGAAATACTTCATTTACATGGGTTGATGAAAAGGTATTATTAAAACATTCGCCCACATTCGAACAAATGAGAGGATGGCACCAATGAATCCGATGACCCCAAGGGGCCCCAATATCGTCTTGATCATGGCAGACCAGCTGGCACCCCATTTTACCGGCGCATACGGACATCCATTAGTTAAAACCCCGCACATGGACGCCCTGGCGGCGCGCGGCACCTTGTTTGAGTCCGCCTATTGCAACTCACCTCTCTGTGCACCGTCCCGATTTAGCTTTATGTCCGGGCAACTCGTCACGCGCATCGCGGCCTATGACAATGCAAGCGAATTCCACGCCTCTGTACCAACGTTCGCGCATTATCTAAGGGTCATGGGCTACCGCACCTGCCTGGCTGGAAAAATGCACTTTGTTGGTCCCGATCAGCTGCATGGGTTTGAGGACCGGCCTGTGACAGATATATATCCGGCGGATTTTGCCTGGACTCCGGACTGGGAAATGCCAGATGAACGTATTGACGACTGGTACGCCAATATGGACGTGGTGCGCCAGGCTGGAATTGCTGTGACGACGTATCAGCATGATTACGACGACGAAGTGGGATTCCATGCTCGACGCCAGATCTTTGATTACGTGCGCAGTGGGGACGCACCTTTCTGTATGGTTGCCAGTTTTATACACCCGCATGATCCGTATGTCGCGCGTCAGGAGTACTGGGATCTTTATGACCACGAACAGATCGATTTGCCCTTGCATCCAATGAACCGTGATCAGCAAGATCCATTTTCGCAGCGCATTATGGACGGCATCGAATCGAGCATCGTAGAACCCACCGAGGAAGAGCTACGGAATACGCGACACGCCTATTACGCTAACGTGTCCTATTTCGACAGCAAGGTTGGAGAGCTGGTTGCAACCTTGGATGAGTCAGGTGTTCTTGATGACACGGTGATTATCGTCACTGCCGATCACGGTGAGATGTTGGGCGAGCGCAGTCTCTGGACCAAAATGAACTGGTTTGAACGCTCTGCTCGAGTGCCTCTGATCATGGCAGGCCCGGGTATTCAGAAGATGCGAGTTCCGAACAATTGCTCGTTGGTTGATATCCTACCTACGATGCTGGACATTGCCGGCGGCGATGGAATCGATAAACCCGTTTTGGGGCAGCCCATTGATGGACGATCGTTATTGCCAGCAGCGCAGGGTAAAAACGACGAAACTGATGAGGCAATTGGAGAGTATTGCGCTGAATTGACTTCACACCCGGTTTTTATGATTCGCCGTGGACAGTTCAAATTTATCTATTGCGAAATCGATCCCCCGATTTTATTTGACCTGTCTTCCGACCCAGAAGAGTTGAACAACCTTGCCAAAGATTCGGCCTATGCGGAGGTTATCGAGGCATTCACCAAGGAAGCAAAGGAAAAATGGGACAGCGAGGCGATTCGTCAGGATGTAATTAGGACGCAGAAACAACGTCGTGCTGTTTATGAAGCGATGAACAACGGTCGCCTGACTTCCTGGGATTTCAACCCGCCCCGTGATGCCAGCCAGGAATATGTTCGAAATCACAAGCTGTGGACAGATGTCGCCGACAAAACGCGCCTTCCACGCTGGTCAGACGAGTAAGGTTAACTTCAAGAAAAGGTGTCATATATGAATACCTCCCGTGAAGTCAAATAGAGTTGTTAGAGCTGAGCGATTGCAGACATATATCCGGCTATTGAACTGGCGTTTGAGATAATTACCGTTCAACGCCGAGCCTTATTGCGATTCGCTACCTGTTGATCTTTACAGATTCTCGGCTATGGCTAAGCCCTTGACTCCATCAGATGACAACAAGTTCGATCGTT
>JBCCEP010000545.1:0-2214 GCA_039030215.1 Pseudomonadota bacterium | reverse complement strand
TTTTAATGCTTGTTTGCTATAAGCAATATTTTTCATTAATATATATATCTAATAGCTAAATATTCAATTACTAATTGCTACTGGCAGTCATTGATTGTGTATTGCGACAGCCAATAGCGAGATTTGGTAAAGGCTCCCGCAACTTTAATTTTCTGTTACAAGATTATTGAAACCAGATAGCGCAACCAAGACGAATTGAGCAATGCTGAGATTAATCGCCATAATTCTGATTTTAGGCGGGTTTGGTGCCGCCATTGTCTGGCCATTGGTAACCGCGCAAGATTCTGAACGTTCTAGTGTGCGCGGGACAATATTCAGCCCGAAGATCGATGATCCGGAACCGCTTTGGCGTTCCACAACTATTGAGCTTTCGCCCGCTGACAACCCGGTCATACTGGCTTTTTCGGCAGAATATATTGATAACAATCAACAGCTTGGCGAAGCCATGCAATATTCGCTGAAACTTGAAACCGGTGCGAAGGAAGTAATCTCTGGTGAATTTGAACTCCTTGCGCAACAACCGGAAGCTTCAAGCGCCGATTATAAGATTTATACGTTTGATTTGCCTGAATTCGAGGTCGACCAGACCGCGACATATACGGTTTCGCTCAAGCCCTCTTCGTCTGCCGCGCAGCAACTGGAAAAACTGGGCGTTTCAGTGCGTACTGCCGAACAGGCACCCGATGATCGATTCGTAAAGCCGGGATTTGCGGCGCTTGGTCTTGGCATTGTTTTGTGGCTTTTCACGACCGGCAGACGGACAAAAACGGCCCGATCCCGCCGCGAACAAAAATCCCGCAAATGGGGGCGGAATTAGACTGTTTGGATTTCGCGATATTCCAGGGAACCAACAAGAAAGGCCGCTGTCTCCAGCGGCCTTTTCAATCATCCTGCCAGGAACACTCAGCTCATGGGCGTGAAAATATAACCGTCGCCATCCTTGGTAATGGTACCGGAATTCGGGAAACCGAAATGATATCCGGCCACGACGGCTCCGTCTGTGATAACTCGATCGAAAATCATGCGCCGGTTTTTTTCTGCCAGATCCGGAATGGCATCGAATGAAACCTGCCAGCCGGGATTGACAACAAAGAGGGCAGGGATGTTCGTCACGTCGCCGACAACAAATAGCTCATCATCGCCGGAGCTGATATGGTACGCCGTATGCCCGGGCGTATGGCCAAACAACGGAAGGCTCCTGATTCCGGGTGCCACTTCCTTTTCACCGTCGACCTGCGTCACATTTTTCCAGTTCGGGATCGTCGCCTGAATTCTTTGCACCAATGGCTTGAAGCCATCCGGCATTTTTTCAAGCGTGGCAGGATCGGTCCAGAACTTGTACTCCGCCGCCGGGACGATGATTTCGGCGTTGGGCATTGTCTGCTCATTGGTCTCCTTGGCCATCAGGCCGAAGATATGATCCGGGTGAAAATGCGATATGAGCACGGTCTTTACGTCAGCTGGATCAAGACCTGCTGCTTTCATGTTTTTAACGGTGGCACCGGCCTTGGGACTCATCTGACCGCCGGTTCCCGCATCAATCAGCACAAGGTCGTCACCGGTTTTCACAACGGTCTGGGCAAATTCAATAGGGATAAACTCGGTGGACAGCCCGGCTTTTTCCAGCGCGGCCGTGGTCTCATCAACAGTGGCGTTGCGAATGAAACCATCATCATGGGCCTTTTCCCAGATACCGTCATAGATTGAGGTGACTTCGATATCGCCGATTTTATAGGTGTAAAAACCTTTCTCGCGTGCTTCATCGGCAATAGCGCTGGGGACAAAGGTCAATGAACCGGAAAGACCCAGGGCTGCAGCGCCCCCGGACAAATGAAGAAACTCCCTGCGAGACGGACGAAACATTGCAAACTCCTGAAGTCAATTTTTTGGATATCTAGAAAGTAGCGTGCAAATCAGGTCAGACAATGGTCAACGGAATGGCATATCCCGAGCGGCATTTCTTCTTTCTGGTAAGCATTTGATATTAAAAATGAAAAAGCTGTAGTTCAGTTCCTTGTTTTCACCCGCCTGAAATCGCGGTCTCATATTCTTCACTCATTGCCAGCCACACTTCCTCCAGTTCGACGAGTTTTTTCTCGGCAGCCGCTCTCTTGATTGCCAGTTGCTGGCTTTCGGAAGCGTCATCTGCATAGAGTTGAGGTGAGGCCAGCTTGGTGTCGATTTGGCCGATCGCCTTTTGCAGTTTCGCCATCG
>JBCCEP010000544.1:0-2227 GCA_039030215.1 Pseudomonadota bacterium | reverse complement strand
TTTCATGATGGGATGGCAGTCAATGCATCCATCAGGGCGCGATGCCAGAGATGCCCGGCAGATCGACAAATGGTACGCCCGTGGCCAGATGATCTTGCACCAGCGCCGGATACACGCCGAGGAGCAATACCAGAACTGCCAATACCACGACGGTCGCGACGGGCATCATGCTCCGACTTGTGACCACGCTCGGTTTGGCGCTGTCGTCGAAGTACATGGTCTTCACAACCGTGATGTAGTAGTAGGCGCCGATGACGGAGGTCAGGATACCGATGACGGCCGGTACGACGATGCCTGCGTTGATGGCGGCGGCGAAGACAAAGTACTTGCCCATGAAGCCGGCCAGCGGCGGAATGCCCGCCAGGGAGAAAAGGAAGATGGTCAAGGCAGCGCCCAGCCAGGGATTCGCCCGGCCGAAGCCTTTCCAGCTCTCCAGGTTATTGTCTTCCATGCGCGACTCCGCCATGCTCACCAGCCCGAAAGCGCCGATGTTCATGAGGGTGTAGATGAACATGTAGAAGATCACCGCTTGAACGCCCTGCGGTCCTGCTGTCAGCGCGAGCATGACATAGCCGGAGTGGGCGATACTGGAATAAGCCAGCATCCGTTTGATGTTGCTCTGACGGGCCGCGACGATGTTGCCGTAGACCATGGTGAGCAGCGCACAGACGATGATGACCGTTTGGAACTTCTCATCGGCGGCGATCACTGCATTGGTGTTCATGAAGATGGCCAATGCGATGAAGGCGGCTGATTTCGAGCCCGTGGACATGAAGCCCGCAAGGGGCGTCGGGGTTCCCGAGTAAACGTCCGGTGTCCAGGCATGGAAGGGGAAAGCGGAAACCTTAAACAGGAATCCGATGACCAGTAAACCAACGCCGGGGTAGAAGAAATCGCTCGTGGCCAGGCGGGTGACGTCCATGGCCGAGAAGTTCGTGGTGCCGGTCGCGCCGTAAATGAGGGCGATCCCGTACACAAAGAAGCCGGTCGCGAAGGCGCCCAGCAGGAAATATTTCAAACCGGACTCGTTCGCCCGAACATCCTTCTTATACATCGTCGCCATCACGTAGAGGCAGATCGACATGGTTTCCAGCCCGATGAAGGTGATGATCAAGTCGTTGGCATTGGCCAGGAGGACCATCCCAATGAGCGAAAACACGATTAAACTGTAAACATCCGGGATTTTCGCTTCTTGCCGTTTCATAAAATCCCCGACGAAGAAGATAGTAAACAGTCCCGAGGCGCAGAGGAATATATGCACCATCGAGGACAGTGCGTCGGTGCGGTACATGCCTGAGAAGGAAACCGCTTGCGGATCGGCAAAGGCTTCGAGCACTGGCGGCAAGGCCAGAATCATCGACAAGCCGATACCGGCTGCGGCTACCCAGGGCAAATATTTGCGCACCTTAAAGGCATCCAGAAGCATCAGTTCCAAACCCGTGATCAAAAGGACCAGGACGGGCAGAACCATCAATAAATCATTTCCGTTTGCAACAATGTTTTCCATGGGCTGAATAGCTTAAATGTAGCATGCCGCAACAGGGCGTTTCCGTTAAAAATTCCATCAAGACAATGCTACAATCGGCGTGAAATTAGCACATCCCCCCTTAGATTCAAAACCACGTTCTTAATTTTTCCCCACATGTCTGTGGATGAAGAGACCGCCCCGAAATCAAGCGCGTAAAATCTGCACTTCGCCATCGGCTTTCATCCGCACAATGCGCGACGGAAGGGCCGAAATTTCCTCTTTTTGCCGGTATTGCACCACGTAATCCGCAGCCTCCCGGATGCTTTCCGCAACGTCCGAAAAGCTGCCTCCAAAAGCTTCCCCACTGATATTGGCTGAGGTCGACACCAGCGGCCGCCCCAGCATCCCGATCAAAGCCGCACAAAATGGATCCCGCGTCACCCGAATCCCAATCGTTCGTTCCGGCCCCAAAAGCGCAGGCGCCAGCTCACGTGCACCTTCATATATTATGGTCAGCGGCCGCTCCGTCGTTTCGATCATCTCCAAAGCCTGCTCCGGCACCGTCTCCACATAGGGCTGAAACGTCGCCACCGAATCCGACAGCAACAACAACTGTTTTTCGTCCGGCCGCTGTTTGATACGGTAAATTTCCCGCACAGCCGCATCGTTCAACGGGTCGCAACCCAATCCCCAAATCGTATCACTCGGGTACAGAAGGATGCCGCCGTCCAGCAAATGCCGTAGGGCCGGAACTACCTC
>JBCCEP010000543.1:0-2229 GCA_039030215.1 Pseudomonadota bacterium | reverse complement strand
GCGTGCTTCGACGCTCCTCACCCGCAGAACCGTCAAGAAACAATGGCAGGCGGCCTGGCTGATCAAGGCAATCCAGACGATCGATCTGACGACCCTTGCCGGAGACGATACGCCCGCGCGGGTGCGCCGGCTGTGCGCCAAAGCAAGAAACCCCCTACGTCATGATCTGGTCGAGGCACTCGGACTGGATCAAGGCACGCTGACGACAGGCGCAGTTTGCGTCTATCCGACCATGGTCCGTGCGGCGTCCGAAGCACTGGTTGACACATCAATTCCGGTTGCATCCGTCGCGACGGGATTTCCTGCCGGGCTGACACCAATGCCCCAGCGTCTGGCCGAAATTCAATATGCAGTCGAAGAGGGTGCCAGCGAGATAGACATTGTCATCACCCGCTCCCATGTTCTTACCGGTAATTGGGCCGCTCTCTACGAAGAAGTCCGCCAGATGCGCGAGGCCTGCGGGGAAGCGCATATGAAAGCCATTCTTGCGACAGGCGACATCAAGACCCTGACCAATGTCTATAAGGCCTCCATGGTGGCAATGATGGCAGGTTCAGATTTTATCAAGACGTCGACCGGTATGGAGGGTATCAATGCCACGCTTCCCGTCAGCCTGGTCATGCTGAGGGCTATCCGCGATTATGAAAATGCCACCGGCTTCAAGGTGGGCTTCAAACCTGCCGGCGGCCTGCGCAAGGCCAAGGATGCCTTATCCTGGCTGATCCTCATGAAAGAGGAACTGCCACGTGAATGGCTTGAACCGAATCTGTTCCGCATTGGCGCGAGTTCTCTGCTCGGCGATATTGAACGGCAGCTCGAACACCATGTGACCGGTAGATATTCCGCCGCAAACAGGCATGGGCTGGCATAGGGAGTGGATATGAACAAGGTTTCCGACATTCTCAAATCCATGGATTATGGACCCGCGCCCGAAGACAGTTCCCATGTCACCACATGGCTGAAGGAACATGACAATCGTTTTGGCCATTTCATCGCTGGAAAATTCACTTACCGCAAAGGCACAAAGTCCTTTGCTTGCATAAACCCGGCCACCGGAGAAAAGCTTGCCGATATCGCGCTTGGCAATAATCGCGATGTCGATGCCGCCGCAGATGCGGCGGCCAAGGCATTCAAATCCTGGTCAAAACTGTCAGGCACGGCAAGGGCACGCCATCTCTATGCTCTGGCACGTCATGTCCAGAAACATGCCCGCCTGCTCGCCGTGCTGGAATCCATCGACAATGGCAAACCAATTCGTGAAAGCAGGGACATCGATATCCCGCTGGTGGCACGGCATTTCTATCACCATGCCGGTTGGGCGGAACTGCTCGAAAGCGAGTTTGCCGGCCAGGCGCCGGTCGGTGTTTGTGGTCAGATCATCCCGTGGAACTTCCCGCTGCTCATGCTTGCATGGAAGGTTGCGCCTGCGCTTGCAGCCGGATGCACTGTTGTGCTGAAACCGGCAGAATACACCCCGTTGACGGCCATGGCATTTGCCGAAATCTGTAACGAGGCCGGTCTGCCGCCGGGTGTCTTCAACATCGTCAATGGAAACGGAACGACCGGCGAATTGATCGTGAACGATGATCGCTTCGACAAGATCGCCTTCACAGGTTCGACCGAGGTTGGCCGGATCATCAGAAAATCGACGGCAGGTTCCGGCAAGAAGCTATCACTCGAATTGGGAGGCAAATCCCCGTTTATTGTCTTTGATGAGGCCGATATTGATGCCGCAGTCGAAGGCGTGGTTGATGCGATCTGGTTCAATCAGGGTGAAGTCTGCTGCGCTGGTTCCCGCGCCATTGTCCAGGAAGGTATTGCGCAAGTTTTTCATGATCGCCTGAAAGCACGAATGGAAAAATTGCGTCTTGGCGATCCGCTCGACAAGGCAATCGATATCGGGGCGGTTGTCGATCCGGTACAGATCGAAAATATCGAGGAACGGGTACGCGAAGGCGTTGCTTCTGGCGCTTCTATCTGGCAACCAAGCTGGGCGAAATCCCTCAAATCCGGACCTGGCTGTTTCTATCCACCGACCCTGTTTACCGGCGTGGAACCTGCTTCGCGTCTGGCGCAGGAGGAGGTATTTGGTCCGGTGATTGCGACCATGACCTTCCGCACGCCGGGCGAGGCGGTAGAACTCGCCAATAACAGCCGCTATGGGCTGGCTGCATCGATCTGGAGCCAGAGCCTGGATATTGCGTTCGACGCCGCAAGGAAGGTCAAGGC
>JBCCEP010000542.1:0-2241 GCA_039030215.1 Pseudomonadota bacterium | reverse complement strand
GGCCGCAGCAATACCTGGCAACTTTAGGTCACCCTTAGCGGTCGCAATGACCAGGGATTTCTTTCGATCAGGGATCTTCGCGCTCGCGACGCGATCATTGGTGAGACCGTCGATTAGGCTCCCTTCGCTATCGAATGCCCAACCGACAATCTCCGCAATTGCACCCGACTTCTGAAGAGCCCTTAGGTCCGCCTGAGACACGAACCCATCCTGGTATAGCGGTGCATCGGGACCGAGGTCGCCGATCCCTACGAATGTCACATCGGCCTTCTCGGCGAGTTCGAGCGTCGGCCGAATCATGGCTTGGGCGTGCAAGGTGTCCCGTTCTTCACGGGATGAGGCAAACACCGGCAGAGGCATGGGATATGACCGAGATGTAACCGTGTCAGCCATTGTGAAGACAACATTGTAATATGCCGCCGATCCGTCCGGCGCGATATTGCCGGTAAGCGAAACGACCTTGTGCTGAGGACATGTGATCGCCGGCAATTGTTCAATCGTTGCCTTCAGCGTTCGCCCGGTCCCCATAGCTATGATCGCCGGGTCAGCTCTTCGCAGCCATTTTTCAAGTTCCGATGCAGCGGCCTGTGCCACGCCGCTCACAGATGAAGCGGACAAGTGGTCGGTCGGAGTCACATCGCAAAATGCCAGGCCAAACCTCGCCTTCAGATCGCGAGCCAGCGTGAGGCAATTCGCAATCGGATGATCGATTCGGACCTTGACCAGGCCCTCAGACACTGCCAGAGACACCAGCCGTTGTGCCGACTGCCGTGAAACGCCCAGTTCGCTAGCAATCTGATCCTGGGTGTTGCCGGCAATATAGTACAGCCATCCGGCTCTTGCCGCGTCGTCAAGCTTTTGGTTGCTGCGTGTCATGCGTTTTCATGCCAATCAGGGTTCCACCTGTAGCGCACAATTACACTCCCTGCAGACATAGCGCCATTTTGCCTCCCTATGAAGGCGGCAATACCCGCATCTCGAAGTCAGTGCTTCTCAAAATGGTGCGACCGGTCCGAAAGGGTCCTAGGCTGGTGTGTTAAGCCGCTCCTGCTAAGTAACAGAACTATCCTAGGACCGAGAAGCTGGACTCCTGGTTGACGGGACGCCTCCGCGAATAGAACCCAACATCAATTTCCCGGTCGATGTAAGGCAGTGTAAATTGCAAAGGGTGATCATCGTGATTGGCACCGCCCTCACAATAGTCGACCAGAGCAGCCATCATCTTCCCGGCAATCGGGGCATTCTTATACTGGTTACCCGATGTTCCGCAGGCCATGTAGTAACCGCCGAGAGATGTTGCGTCGTAAATTGGAATCCAGTCAGTCGAAGCATCATAAAGATCAACAACCCCTCTCATGCGACTGGGAATACCAAGCTCGGGCACGCGCTGTGCATAGCGCAAAGCCTGGGTTGTCCATTGTTCCGTAAAATTGCGATCATAGTCTTTGTCATTATCAACCCACTGGTGCGGGTCACATTCCGGATCCTCGCTTCCAATCAGGATATGATTGCCATGCTCAGGTCGGCAGTAGCAGGCAATATCGCTGTCTGAGACAATTGTTCCGTTCTTCTCAAAATCAAATCCCTTTGGCGATGGGACATGGACGACCTCCTGCCGCAGCGGTCGGGTTTCAATTGTCATTTCATCCAGCACTCCTGCCATCTGATTGACATGAGACGAAGCCGGGCCTGCGACATTGATCACAATAGGGGCATGAATCTCGGTACCGTCAGCGAGTGAGACGCCCTTGGTTTTGCCCCCTTCCTGCAAAATACTGGTCACTTCCGCGCCGAGCTTGAAACCAGCCCCGTGGAGGCGCGCTGCGTCAGCCAGATTTTGGCACGACAATGCCGGATCCGTGACATAGCCGGCATGAGGCCAAAAGACCCCACCCCGAATATGAGCGCCGTTGGTATGCCCGAATGCGGGGTCATCCCGACTCTTGGCCGGTGCGAAGCTTTCAAGCGAGTAAACTGGTAGACGGTCCTGAATCTGATCCGGCGACCATTCCTCAAACGGGCAATCAAGCGCCCGACTGTTTTCCATATGCCTTTCAAGCTGACCGTTGGTGTCGGTTTTCATGACCAGGCAGCCGGTTTCAAGAAACCTGGCGAGATCTGTGCCGGTTCCAAGCCCTAGATAGTCCGGCCAATCACGCCAATAATGGTAGCCCTCCCAGGCAAAGGCCGTACCATCGAATGTGGAATAGTGCATTCGAATGATGGCGCAGGAACCGGCAG
>JBCCEP010000541.1:0-2241 GCA_039030215.1 Pseudomonadota bacterium | reverse complement strand
TCGATAAAAAGCAGTCCGAGACCGATCGTCAAGGCCCCGGCGACATCGCGAAGCCGAATAGGCTCATCCAGATAGAGATTAGCCAGGATCAAGGCGGTTACCGGGATCAGCAAGGTCACCAGGTTAACATTGCTGGCGCCTGCCGTGACGAGGATCCGGAAAAACACGATATAGGCGATTGCGGTGCCGAAAAGCGCCAGGCCGATAAGCGAAAGCCAGGTCGCCTGGCCGGGCATTGAAAGTGTCCATGGCTGGTCGACCAAGGCCACGACAACCACCATGACCATGCTCGAGCAGATCAGCTGGCAGGTGGCGGATTTTATCGGCGCCACACCGCCGAGATAACGCCTGCCCCAGAGTGCGGCAAAACCGTAACTCAAGGCGCCACCGAGACAGAGTGCGATCCCCAATGTCTGCTCGGGATCGAACGAGCCGTCGAAACCCTGCAGGATCGCCACGCCTGCAACGCCCAACAACACGCCGGTGATGCGGGATGCGGTCAGTTTCTCCTCATTAAATCCGGCCATGACCAGCACGGTGAAGAGCGGCGTCATCGCGTTGATGATCGAGGCCAGGCCGACCGTGACAATGGTCTGTCCGGCAAAGAGCAGGCTGAACGGAAAAACGTTGTTGAGCAGGCCCATGACGAAGAACGGTGTCCAGCCGGCAAATGTTTTCGGCAGCCGATGCCCGAACGCCCAGAACAGCGGCAGCAACATTGCGGCGGCCATCGCGACTCTGGCCAGGACGATTGTCAGCGGCGGCAATTCCTTGACCGCCACGCCGACGAAGAAGAACGCCCCGCCCCACAGGACAGAGAGCAGGATCAAGAGACCCCACTCTTCGGCATTCATGGTTTTTGGCCGCTGATCCATCTTTCCCCGCGAGACATTGGTTACTGTCTTGCTCTATTGGGGACCAGCGGCGCAAACCACCCGTTTCTTGCCGGATGTCGAAATTTTCGTGGTTCCGTGACGCCGGAACCACGAACCGCTAGTTTGTGCGGACTTCCATCAGTGCCGTTTTGCAATGTTGCGACAGCATCGCCTCATGTGCCCGCAGGCAGCCAACGGCCCGGCCACCGCCCAGGATCACATTTCCGCAGAGCTTGCGGAAATCCGGCCCGCAGGAATGGCGGACCAGCGCAAAGTCCTGGCGCAGGGTCATCGGGCGTGACTTGGCGGTATTTTCTTCCGGTGCAGCGGGAACCGCCTTGGCAGGCGGAGGGGCAGCAGCGGCGGTCTTTTCGGTTGAAGCCGCAGAAGCGCTGGAGGAACCAGAGGCCGAAGCCGCCGGTTCGGTTGTTTTGGCCTTTGCGGTTGCGTCGGAAGCCGGTGGCGTGGTCGCCTTGGATTGGTCGCCTGCAGGCTTGGAACCGCCCATCACCGCCTCAACTGCGGATTTGCAGTCTGCTGACTCCAGCTTGTCGACATTGTCCTCCAGGCATTTAAGGGAGGCCAATCCCCCCGGTGGGATGGAAGAACAAAGTTTTTCGTAATCCGCCGGGCATGCCGACCGGATTGCCGATCTTTGTTCCTGGGTAGGTTGGGCTAGCCCGGCCTGAACGCCGATTGCCAGAACGGCGGCCGCGGTAACTGTCAGAGCGGATAATCTTGCAAGGATTGACATGAATACTTCTCTTTCTTGGCTAGAAAAAATGTTCACCCCTATGATTTGCTGGTGCCCGGCCAGTATTCACGCCTCGACATTTACACATGCACTGAATGTTCACAATCCGGATGGCAGTAAAATTCCAGTGCACGCATCTCCCGGCAGGGCCCTGCCGTGAGTTAATATACAAATGTGCAAACCGCAGGGCAGTGTTGCCTTTTTTCGTGAGTGGCATGAAACCCAATCTCCCCCCTTGAGGGGGGTGAGGTGCGGAAGCTTCCCCTCAGCGCGCGTCACCCCGGACGCTACTGCGATCCGGGGTCCATTATACCGTGGGACTTGCACAGGCATTTGCGTTGAACTTTGGAATGTCAGTCGCTCGGCTACGGGTACCAATGGATTCGGCATCCAGGTGCTGGACGGTGACGTGCGGTGCGGGGCACATATTCCAGCAATCCGGTAAGCTGCGACCATCGACAATGCGCATAATTTAGCATCTCCGTTTCAGAAAATTGACTTGTGAAACATAAATGCGTATCTATATGGTAAGTATCAGAAACTACAATGAAATCCGGCAGGCATGGTTTTCGGCTGGATTGCGAGAAGGAAAATGAGCGTAGAACTAAGGGC
>JBCCEP010000540.1:0-2245 GCA_039030215.1 Pseudomonadota bacterium | reverse complement strand
GGTATCGTTGAGTTTGCCACCGCCTTGTCAAAACGCGGCGTCACGCTGCTTTCAACCGGCGGCACGGCGAGGACACTTGCCGAGAACGGGCTTGAGGTGACCGACGTTTCGCAGGTCACCAACTTTCCCGAAATTATGGATGGCCGGGTAAAAACCCTGCACCCTTCCATCCATGGCGCATTGCTGGCCATTCGTGATGATGAGGACCACGCAGCGGCAATGGACGCGCACGGCATAGACCCGATCGACCTCGTAGTCGTAAACCTCTATCCGTTTGAAGAGGTCGCCGCTTCTGGGGCCTCCTACGCCCAGTCGGTCGAGAACATTGATATTGGCGGCCCGGCAATGATACGCGCTTCAGCAAAAAACCACGCCTATGTTGCCACGCTGACGTCTCCTGACGATTATTCCGGTTTCGTTGATGCTCTCAAACAAAATGAGGGTTCCACGCCATTTGAATACCGCAAGAAGCTTGCCGCGCAGGCTTTTGCACGTACCGCCGCCTATGACAGTGCGATTTCGAGCTGGTACCAGCAGGCTTTGGACATCTCGACGCCAGAACGCATTGCCGTTTCAGGCAGGCTCGAGGAATCTCTGCGCTACGGAGAAAATCCGCATCAGACAGCCGCGCTGTATCTGGGTGGAGAACCAAGATATGGCGTCGCCACCGCCAAACAATTGCAGGGCAAGCAATTGTCCTACAACAATATCAACGATACCGATGCCGCATTTGAGCTGATCAGCGAATTCCCGGCGAAAGACGGCCCGGCGGTCGCCATCATCAAACATGCCAATCCCTGTGGCGTGGCGGTCGGAAATACGCTGGAGCAAGCCTATAAGACGGCCCTGTCCTGCGACCCGGTTTCGGCATTCGGCGGAATACTGGCATTGAATGGCGAGCTTGACGCCCAGACTGCCGGTCAGATCATCCAGCTGTTCACCGAGGTAATTATCGCACCCACTGTTTCCGATGACGCCAGGGAGATCATCGCTACAAAGAAAAATCTCCGATTGCTGGTTACCGGCGCTCTTGCCGATCCCGCAGATCCCGGTATTTCCTTGAAGTCGATCGCCGGAGGATATCTGGTCCAGTCGCGTGACAATGGCATTCTGTCGCCGGAAAATCTCACCGTCGTCACCATGCGGCAACCGGAAGACCAGGAACTGGCTGACATGCTGTTTGCGTTCAAGGTAGCAAAACACGTCAAGTCAAATGCGATCGTTTATGCCAGGGATGGCGCAACCGTCGGCATCGGCGCCGGTCAGATGAGCCGCATCGATTCTTCCAGGATTGCGGCACGAAAGGCTGAAGATGCGGCGCAAACGGCAAATCTGCCGGAACCACTGACCCGCGGGTCGGTCGTCGCTTCAGATGCGTTTTTCCCATTTGCAGATGGCTTGATTTCCGCGATTGAAGCCGGCGCTACGGCGGTCATCCAGCCGGGTGGCTCCATGCGTGATGATGAAGTCATTCGTGCCGCAGATGATGCCGGCATTGCCATGGTCTTCACCGGAATGCGGCATTTTCGCCACTGATCCTGCTGGTTTCTATTCCCGTGACCGCACCGGGATCAGCAAGAGCATGCCAATCGCAAACAGCATCAAGACCGGTGTGATCCCAATCCTCTGATTGTCAAACAACCCAGTTACAAAGGCGATAGACAACGGCGCAATAAAGGCGGTCGCCCGTCCGGACAGGGCATACAATCCGAAGGCTTCGCCCATCTTGCCGGGCTTGGCCTGATCGACCAGAAGCGGTCGGGAGGCAGCCTGTAACGCGCCGCCCGCCGCGCCAATCAGGCAGCCACCGGCATAGAACACCATGTCCGGCAGGCTCGATCCAGCGGCCAGGCTGGTAAAGAACACCTCATCCGGGCCTGTCGAAATCAGGATGGTGCAGGCAATCATCAAAATGATGATTGAGATCACTACGACTTTCTTGGTGCCGATCTTGTTGTCAGACCAGCCTCCGAGCACGCATCCGAATATTCCCGCGATACTTGCGATGATACCGAAAACACCCAGTTGGATGGATGTCCAGCCAAGCACGCCGCTGGCATAGATGCCCCCGAAGGTAAAAAGCCCGTTCAACGCATCGCGATAGAGCATGCTGGCACCAAGAAAAGAAAACAGGCTTTTTTCGTGCGGCAGTGATTTCAAGGTTGTCGCAAGTTCATGCAAGCTCCGGCGCACCGCACCTGCAACCCTGACCTGCCGTGCCGAATCCGGTGTGAACAGAAACAGG
>JBCCEP010000539.1:0-2264 GCA_039030215.1 Pseudomonadota bacterium | reverse complement strand
TCGGCAAACCTCATGGGCCGATTGCTGAAGAAATTCCAGGGGATTGTATTGTCGTAGCGCGAAACATGGGCGCTGCAGAGTTGCTCGACTACAGCAGCGAAAATCTGCGTGGACTGGTGCTTGAAGAAGGAACACCGACAAGCCATGTGGTGATTGTTGCGCGAGCGCTTGGCATTCCCGTCGTGGGGCAGGTCGGCAATATCATTTCCCAGGCGGATATCGGAAACGCGATCATCGTCGATGGTGATGATGGCATTGTTCATCTTCGTCCGGCTGCCGATGTCGAGACCGCCTATGCGGAAAAGGTTCGATTTCGTGCTCGTAGGCAGGCCGAATTTGATGAGTTGCGCGAATTGCCGGCGCGGACGATTGACGACCACCATGTGGAACTTTCAATCAATGCCGGGCTGGCGATGGATCTGCCGCAATTGGAGCAATCAGGCGCTGATGGAATTGGACTGTTCCGGACCGAATTGCAGTTCATGGTTGCCTCGCATTTTCCACGACCTGGCGAACAGGAAGAGCTTTATCGCGAAATAATCAACACGGCCGGGCAACGTCCGGTGACGTTCAGAACGCTGGATATTGGTGGCGACAAGGTCTTGCCCTATGGCCAGGCAATTTACGAGGAAAACCCTGCACTGGGGTGGCGTGCAATTCGGTTGTCGATCGACCGTCCAGGACTGATCAGAATGCAGATCCGTTCATTGATGAAGGCTGCAGCCGGGCGCAATCTACGGGTCATGCTGCCCATGGTGACCGAAGTACGCGAAGCGCTTGTTGTCCGGCGGATAATTGACCGTGAAGTGGGGATTTTGACCAAGTTTGGCTATCAGCTACCAAAGACGTTAAAGCTGGGCGCGATGATCGAGGTGCCATCCCTTATGTGGCAACTGGATGAGCTTTTCGCTGTCGTGGATTTTGTTTCGGTCGGCTCCAACGATTTGTTTCAATTCGTAATGGCGAGCGACCGTGGCAATCCGAGGATTGCCAGCCGGTTCGATCCGCTGAGCCGGGCATTCTTGCGATTACTACACAAGATCGTTGAGAAAGCGGAAGAGCACGACAAACCCGTTACCCTTTGCGGTGAAATGGCGGGTCGTCCATTGGCGGCAATGGCGCTGATCGGGCTTGGTTATCGTTCGCTTTCGATGGCACCATCGTCCGTTGGTCCGGTCAAGGCGATGGTTCGTGCGCTCGATGTCCAGAAGTTGTCAAACGTATTTCTTGTCGAGTTGGCGAAGCCCGCAGGTAATCAGACCATGCGCGAAATCTTGGCTGATTTTGCCGATCAGCACGGCATTCCATGTTGAGTACAGCAAGTGCCGAGAGCATCACTTTAGAGATCAGGTCAGCCCTGGCGATTGACCTGCACGTCGTAATTTTGGAATCCTAACCGAATGTTGACACAGGAAAAACTGGATCAGATTTTGAACAGGCACTCTGCCCTGGAGCAGGCCATGGCTGCAAATCCTGATCCTGAAGAATATGTCAAACTGGCCTCGGAATATGCCGAGTTGGGTGACGTGGTTTCCAAGATCAAGGAATTGCGTGATCTTGAGAAAGCGCTGTCCGGGTTGGAAGAGTTGCTGGAGGATCCCGATACAGAAGATGACATGCGGGAGTTGGTACAGATTGAGCAACCGGAGATCAGGCAAAGCATCGAAGAATTAACCCGGGGCATACAACTCGTATTGCTGCCGCGTGACAAGGCCGACGACAAGGGTGCGATCCTGGAAGTTCGTGCCGGAACCGGCGGCTCCGAAGCGGCGCTTTTTGCCGGTGATCTGTTTCGCATGTATGAGCGCCATGCCAGCGACCATGGCTGGAAAGTTGAAATATTGTCCGCCAGTGAGGGTGATGTCGGAGGTTTCAAGGAAATCGTTGCAATGATTTCAGGACGTGGCGTGTTTGCCAGGCTGAAATTCGAATCGGGCGTGCATCGCGTACAGCGTGTTCCGGAAACGGAAACTGGTGGCAGGATTCATACGTCGGCTGCGACGGTTGCGGTATTGCCGGAAGCTGAAGACATTGATGTCGAGATTCGCAATGAAGATATTCGCATTGATACCATGCGCGCTTCGGGTGCCGGCGGACAACATGTCAACACGACCGATTCAGCGGTACGCATTACGCATCTTCCGACCGGCGTTGTTGTCACGTCGTCGGAAAAGTCGCAGCACCAAAACCGTGCCAATGCGAGGAAAACCCTTCGGGCGAGGCTATTTGATATCGAACGGCAAAAGGCGGAGGAAGAACGCGCG
>JBCCEP010000538.1:0-2280 GCA_039030215.1 Pseudomonadota bacterium | reverse complement strand
CGTGGTCGAGCCAAATCCTGGTTTGGATCGGATGTAGAGATATGAACTATTTTTCTCACGGACTTGTTTCGATAGCTTCCGGCATTCAAGACGCGAAGGTCTAACTGTCAGTCTCGCCGTCTAGATTATGAAGGTTATTGCCGAGAATTTTCGCCAATAGACAAAGAACCGAATAATGCTTAGGAGGCAGAGGCAAAAATTGTCTGGCAACAACTAGGAAAACAGACGTACCAGAAAGAGCGTAATTCCCGGGAAAGCGAACAACAGTCCCACGCGTACAAAATCGCTGAACAGGAATGGCAGAACACCTTTGAACGTCTCTGAGATTTGAACGTCTCCGGCCATCTTGTTTATGATGAATACATTCAGGCCCACAGGGGGCGTAATCAACCCGACCTCGACAACAATAAGGGTCAGAATGCCGAACCAAATAGCCGTTTCCTCGGCAGACAGACCAAATTCAAGCGACATAATAACCGGGAAAAAGACCGGAATGGTCAGCAAGATCATGGCGAGGCTATCCATCAGGCAGCCAAGGATTACGTAGAGTACCAGTATTGCGAAAACCACGAGCAATGGCGAAAAATCATTGTCTGTAACAAATTGCGCCAGCTCGTTCGGCAATCTTGTGAGCGCCAGGAAGGAGTTGAAAAATTCCGCGCCCAGCAGAACCAGAAAGATCATTGCCGATGTTGTGGCCGTACTGATGATGACTTCATTCAGCTCAGCCCAACCGAAGTTCTTTCTCAACGCGGCGATGATCCCGGTACCGGCTGCTCCGACTGCGGCGCCTTCTGTCGGTGTAAAAACACCAGCATATATTCCACCCAGCATGACGATAAAGATGATTATTATGTGCCAGATATCTCGAAACAGACGCAGTCTTTCGATCCACCCAGCTCTTGGTTTGCTGGGCCCCGCACCGGGTGCAACACGGACATAAATTCCAATTGCCAAAATGTATCCAAGAGCAGCAAGCACGCCGGGAATAAAAGCGGCCATGAACATTTTCGCGATATTTTGCTCGGTGAGGATCGCGTAAATAATCAAAATAACCGATGGCGGAATCAAAATTCCAAGCGTACCGCCGGCAGCAAGGCAACCTGTGCTTAACGAATTGGAATATCCGAGCCTGCGCAATTCAGGTAAAGCGACCCGGCCCATGGTCGCAGCAGTTGCAAGTGAAGAGCCGCAAACGGCACCAAATCCGGCGCAAGCGCCGACCGCAGCCATGGCAACGCCGCCCTTTCTGTGACCAAGGCAAGAAGCGGCAAATTGAAATAGAGCACCGCTCATCCCGGATTTTGCTGCCAGATTTCCCATAAGCAAAAAAAGCGGAATTACCGAAAGTGAATAGTTTGAAAAGAGGTGCCAAGCGCTCGTCTTCACCTGGGACATTACGGGAAGCCAGCCCGACAAATATGCCGTGCCACCCCAGCCGACGATCAACATGGCAAGTCCAATCGGCACCCGTATGGTCAATAAGGCGAACAATGCAATGAATGCTACAGCGCCGAGAGTGGTTCTCTCCATGGGCTAACTTCTCGACTGCTTGAAATCGGCTAATGAGGTATAGATGCAGCAAAAACTGAGTAGCAGGAATGACGCGATTACCGGAATAAAAGGTATCCACACCGGGATCTGCAACAGCATTGTTTCCTCGCTGTATTTGTACATGTCCTGTATGCCGTAAATCATCCGCCAGGTAAAAAACATCGCAACCAGCGCGAATAGAGCACCACTTGCCCCATCCAGTATATGCCGAACGCGGTCGCTCAGGCCGGCCGTTACAAAATCCACAATCACGTTCCCACGCATTAATTGGCAGATCGGCAGGAATGAAGATATCGCCACCGCGCAACCGATTTTCACCAGCTCGAAGTCGCCGACAAGCGGACTGGAAAATAAAAACCGCCCAAGTATCGAGAGAAAATTTACGGCAACGATGATCAACAATACCAGACCACCAAATATGGCGAACAGTTTTGCGAGCATCATAAGGATGCGGCCAAAGAATCCCTCTGGCCGCATCGTGTTATCAGACGTGGATGAACTGACCTCGTTACTCATATTTCGCGATAAGTTCTCGCGCTTTTTCTACCAGCATCTCACCTTCGAGCCCCTTTTCGTCAGCATCGGCGATCCATTTTTCAATAAGTTTGTCACCGGCCGCCTTCATTTCCTCCAGCTCCGGACCGGTAAGCTCATGAAACTCCCCGCCAGCTTTTTCTGCTAATTCCTTTGCTGGCTGCTCGAAGCTGTCCCATAGCTGGCCGGCTG
>JBCCEP010000537.1:0-2282 GCA_039030215.1 Pseudomonadota bacterium | reverse complement strand
TGACAGACCGCGCCGAAGTCGAAAAGGCAGATGATGCATTTTTCAGTGCCTTGAATGAGATGTTTACCGGCAATATCAAACCAATGGAGGCTTTATGGTCACACGCTGATGACGTGATCTATCTTGGGCCGGTTCCTGAGCTGTTTCACATCGGTTGGAAAGTCACCGATCAGGATTGGGCTGCACAGGGGACAGCCCATCTCGGTGGATCCATCAATGTTGTCAAACGACACATGGTCATTGGCAAAGATCTGGCCGTTGTGCACCATCTTGCAGAAGCTTCCGGGCAGGGAACTGAAAAAGCCGCGATCAGGATGCGGGGTACGAATGTGTTCCGCAAGGAAGACGGAGCCTGGAAGCTCATCGCCCATCATTCTGATCCTCTTCCCTATGTTGCGGTTTAAACGATTTCAGCGTGACCACTATTCGAGCGGTCAGGCCCGACCTGTGGGGAACGGCGTACGATCGACGTGGTCGATTTCAGCACGCACCAACAGCTCCAATAGCCGCAACTTTTCATCCCTGGTCTGTGGGTTATCCCACATATTGTCATACTCAAACGGATCGGCCTCCAGATCGTAAAGCTCGCCCCATTGCATGTCCTTCAAGACAGACAAGCGATATCTGGCATCCCGGATCGTGTGAATGTCAGGTGGCACGCCGATGTCATCCATGGATTTTTGGTGGGCATATTGAATGAACGCCGCATCCCGGGTCTTTGACCCGAAGAGGTCAAGACCCTGCATGCCCCATGCGCACTCGCAACATGCCCGTTCAAGGATTGTCGACCCGATATCGAGCGTTTGGCCGATTGCATCGCTTCGCACACCTTTTTCACCCTCCGGATCCGCCCAAATAAACGGCACCCGCGTGATCTGTTCATATTGCTCAGCACCTTTGAACAACAGGCGATGGTCGCCGAGGTGATCGCCATGGTCGGTTGTGAAGATTTCAATCGTATTTTCGGAGCGTCCGGTCGAGCTGATCACCTTTTGAACACGGCCTACAGCGTCATCGATCATGGTGATCATGCCGCAGGTCAGTGCTTGGGCTTCCTGAGCCTCGCGGGCCGTGCAGCCGATCGCACTCATGCCCATTAGCTGGGCCCGCCCTTGTTCTCGAACCGTGTGCACCCCTGTGACATGCGGCGGCCGTTTCCAGTCATTGCGCTTGAAGGCATCGGGAATGGGCATGTCATCTGGATTATACATGTCCCAGTATTTGCCCGGCGGATTGAAGGGATGATGCGGGTCAGGCCAGCTGACCATCAGGAAAAAAGGTTGATCACTGTTCCGATGGGACTCGACAAACGCTTCGGCACGTTCTGCAATATAGGTTGTTGAATAAAGTTCCGCTGGTACGGCGGTCCGTACGGCCTGTGGGCAGGTATAGCTGTGCGGTAACTGGTTTTCAGGTCCGATCAGATTTGCTGCATCCGGTTCGCGCTCCAGCAGCCAGGCCTTGTAGTCGCCGCCAACGCGATCTCCATGACCGGTAACAAGCTCCACATGGTCAAACCCGTAAAAGGGGGTCGGTACGGCAGGTTCGGCTCCTGACCAGAATTCGGGGCTCTCCACATTGTAACCAGCATCATGCAGATCATGGCGCACGGCTTCGGCCAGTTCCCCATTTGCATTATGATAGCCCTGCCTCGGCTCGGGCATCTTGGCAGTGGGGCTGAAACCGCTAAATGTTTGCAAATGGCTTTTGCCGATCAACGCAGTCTTGTAACCGGCCTCCCGGAGCAATTCCACAAAGGTAACATTCCGTCTTGAGAGCGGAATTCCGTTCATGCGCACGCCATGATTAGCTGGCATTCGGCAGGTCATCAGGCTTGCGCGATTTGGCATGCAGACAGGACTTGCGACATAGAAGCGGTCAAATGCCACGCCACGATGTGCTATCGCGTCGATATTCGGTGTTTGCAGAACCGGGTGATGATAGCAGCCAAGATAGTCTGCACGATGCTGGTCCGTGATGAACAGGACGAAATTGGGACGCTTGCTCATGCAGTGCTTCCTTGCATCTTGCGGCTTGTCATATATCCGAACAGAACCAGGGCCAATCCGACCACAAGGCCAGCAATCTCCCAGGTTAGCACAGGACTAAGGCAACCGATTGCAGCAGCAAAACGCAGAAGCCGTTCGATGACGGTCAGCCTTCGCTGATCATGACCGATCAGGGCGCTGGCAGAAAGATATAGCGCTGCGGCAAGGAAGAACGTCGCGGTCGACACGTGCAGCCAATCGGTTTCACCGGTGCCCAATAGCAGGGAATCGTCC
>JBCCEP010000536.1:0-2294 GCA_039030215.1 Pseudomonadota bacterium | reverse complement strand
GACAATTCCGTCATCGACAATCATAGCGTAGCGTTTTGAACGTACACCCAGCCCGGCAATCGCAAGATCGATATCCATCCCGATCTCCTTGGTGAAACTTGCATCGAAATCTGCCGCGAACTTTAGTTTTCCATCCGCATTCATCGCCTTGCCCCAGGCATCCATGACATTGTGATCGTTCACCGACAGAATAATGATTTCATCCACCCCTTTGGACTTCAATGTCTCGAGGTTCTCCAGATATCCCGGAACATGCGTATTATGGCATGTCGTGGTAAAGGCGCCGGTCAATCCGACAATGACGATCTTCTTGCCCTTCGAAAGTTCAGCAATATTGAATTCGGCTGGACCATCGTCTGCCATGGTCTTGAGCACGGCATCGGGTAGCCGGTCACCTGATTTAATCGACAAAAATCTTCTCCTCAATCTACCGCTTCGCTGCGGCCAATGTTCTGATTTGATTATTTGTGGAGATAACAGGATTTGGCAATGGAAATTCCCGTCGCAAACTCAAATAAGGTCCGATCTCGAATTTATTTTTCTGCCGATACCCATTGTTCTATACCCCGGTCACCATGGACCAGCGTATAGCGCAATTTGGTTCCGGTCGGATCCGCACCCTCGGGAATATCGGTGATATCCTGGCTGAATACCGTCAATCCGTTTTCAGTCGACTCATATTTCGCCGGAGGCAAATACCAGCCATAGGGACCTTCCGCAAATAAAGCGGCATCAGGTCCGGCATCAGGCATCTTGACTTCGATTTCCAATCGATCAGCCGCAGCTTTCACCGCTCGGATGATTTTGAAATCGTCCTTGGCTTCGTTTGGCAAGGTACCGAACGCTTCCTTGATCTGCATTGCGCTGGCGGGATCACTGGTCAGCAGGTCGGAAAACTGAATCTCGAACTCCACAGTCGCCGGAATACAGATGTCTTCGCAAACTCCGGCCAGCAGGTTCAGACGGATTGCGCCTTCGCCGCCTGATTTTGCCATCTTTCCGCGAAACGGAAAGCTTACGGTTCCGCTATAGCCGGGGAAGACGATACCGCTCGCCTCCAGCCTCTGTGGGATGGGAAACATTACCTCGCCGGGAAAGAAATGCCTCGAAGCGGAAAAATCGAATTGCGGCGGTATGCCGGATCCGCCCGGTTCACGCCAATAGGTTTTCCAGCCCGGATCGAGCTTGATTTCCACGATTGCCTCGACCTCATTGGTATTGGGATCAAGTACGGCGGCAAGCCGCGCCTTCCCACCACCAAGATCCTGCCATTCGGTTGTTGCAGCGCTCGCCTGCCAAACCGAAAGTAAAAAGGCGAAAGTCAGCGCTGTCAGAAATTTTGAAATGCTGCTCATATTCAATTGCTAGTCAGGTTCCCGAATTTTTGCGATTAAACAATTCCCGATTTCGCTCATATTTTGGTGATACTGGGTTTAGCGCTACAACTTCCGATAAGAGAAGCTTCCAGACACTGCAATTCATGCGTACAATGGTTGATAGTTGAATTCGTAACTTGCGATCCGGCTGTCAAAGTTGTTTAGAACATATAGGATTTTGGTTTACCTGCACACAGGACATGAGTGCGAATGGAAACGCTTGATGGTCAATTCTTGATTGCGATGCCCGGTATGGGAGATGCACGTTTCGAGAAAACGGTAATATTTATATGCGCCCATTCAGCAGAAGGTGCCATGGGATTTGTAGTCAACAAGACCCTTGATGCGCCTTCAATTCCCGACTTTCTGTCTCAACTCAACATCGTCAATGGCGAGGAAATCCAGAATATTCCCGATTCCATTTTACAGGCACCCCTTTATCGCGGCGGTCCGGTTGAGCCCGGACGGGGATTTGTACTGCACTCGCCTGAATACACCTCCGAAACGACATTGCCTGTAAGCGAAGGGGTCAGCCTCACTGCAACACTGGAAATACTCCGGGCAATTGCTACCGGAAAGGGGCCATCAAAAATTCTGCTGGCATTGGGCTATTCCGGTTGGGCAGGTGGCCAGCTGGAAGAAGAGATCGCGTCTAATGGCTGGCTGACAGCACCCTCCCAGAATTCAATCCTGTTTGATTGCGATAACGCGTTGAAATATTCCGAAGCCTTGAAAATGCTGGGTGTCGATCCGGCCTTGCTGTCAGGGGATATCGGCCACGCCTGACAACTATGGAAATTCTGTCAGATAGTGATTTGTAATTACTGCCCTGCCAGCCGGTATTCCTCGGTCAGAACCATTTCCGTTTCCCGGATACCCAGAGGCTGACCGAAGAAATAGCCCTGACCGAACTCGCAG
>JBCCEP010000535.1:0-2295 GCA_039030215.1 Pseudomonadota bacterium | reverse complement strand
TGGAGTCCCGCAGAGCGAACTCAATCGATTGGGCAACCGCGACCTGCTGCCCGGCATGCCGGTCGAAGCCTTCATTCAGACAGGCACCCGCTCCTTGCTGGACTATTTGCTGAAACCGGTCTCTGATCAGGTCAGCCGCGCTCTGCGCGAAGACTAGAGAAATGCTCTAGCGGGTCGTCAACGCGCCGAAGGTTCTGCCTCCGGCCGGACGCGTTGTCGTTTCAACAACTGAGTCTGTTCGTTGAAATCCGAACTATTTCGCTGGCTCTTCGTCGGACCCAATCATCCATTTGATGCCAAAGCGGTCTGTCAGCGTGCCAAACCCGGCGCTCCAGAAGGTCGGCGCGTAGGGCATTTCGATAGTTCCGCCTTCAGCCAATTTATCGAAAACAACCTTACCCTCATCGGCGGTCTTCATGCTCACCATGACGGATGCTCCGGCCATTGGCGGTGCTTCGGCCATGACATAGTCGGAAGCCATGATGTGGCCATCACCAATCTTCACCCGCGAATGCATGACCCAATCCTTGCGGTCTTCATCGACTGGAAATTCCGGCGGCATTTGCGAAGCCGGCAATTGCTCCTCAATTTTACCGCCGAATATCTCCGCGTAGGCTGCGATTGCCTTGGCGCATGTTCCGTTGAAAAACAAATAGGGTGTCGGGGTCATCGTCGCTCTCCTTGACCAGCTGCAATCATCCTGGTCAGCATTGTCTCCGCTGCGACGCCCGAGGCAAGCCCCCTGCCCGGTTGATTGCCGCAATTGTTAGTGAGATCCGGTCCAATTCCCAAGGCTCTTTACGAGCGGTTTCAGTTGCCTCCGGTCGGCAGGCAAACGAAGCCCAGCAAAACACAACGTGTGAAAACTTACATTCATTTGAACCGGAATGTCCTACGGCTCGTCCATACGGCGAAGGGCGCGCCGGTCCTAATACCTCCGGTGCAAGCCAGGATACGGCGAGAAAATCTGCCGCCAATGCGCGTTGACACCACACAAACATGGAGGTTCACATGCTCCGCCACACGACATTTTCCATACTATTAGTGACCACGGCGCTTGTCGCACCACATCTGGCACATGCCGACGATCCAGTTTTTAGTTACGGTGAACAGGGCGTCAGCGAAGGCGAATTTAACGGTGCCACCGGCATCGATATTGATGGCGAAGGGCGCGTCTTTATCACTGACCGGCAGCGCAACCGCATACTTCATTTTGAAACCGACGGAGACTTTGTGGCTCAGTCGGCGTTTTTCTTTCCGGGCCCGCCAGCCATTTCTTTCGACCAGATTGACGATGTGGCCATAGGAGACAATGGCCGGATCTATGTTGCGAACGAAGATGATGAGCAGATCGTCATATTGGATGATGATCTTGACGTCATCAGCACTTTTGGCAGCCAGTGTGTTGGCCCGGAAGTGCCAGGTCAGGGATGTGCAGATCCCGACGGAGCAGGACCGCTTGAGATTGGCGACGGTCAGTTTCACGGCCCATCGGGCATCGCATATGGCCTGAACAACCGTATCGTTGTCGCCGATACGTCCAATGACCGCATTCAGGTTTTCGATGAAGATGGAAACTTCATACTGAAATTCGGAATCCAAGGCGACGGCGTCGGTGAATTCAATATTCCGGCCGGAGTCGATGTCGACAATGACGGGAACATTTATGTCGCCGATGCTGGAAACGACCGCATCCAGGTCTTCGACGAAGATGGAAACTTCATTCGGGCGTTCGGATCGTCCTGCAGCCTGGAATTTGGCACCGGCTGCGAGGACCCGGATGATGGCGGCCCGTTGGAGCTTGGCGATGGGCAGTTTGCCGCCGCTGCCGACGTTATCGTTGATTATGCCGGCACCATCTACGTTGTCGACCCGTTCAACAACCGGGTCCAATGGTTTACGAATACAGGCGGATTTCGTGGCAAATTAAGCCTGCCGGAAGACACGGCCGCCGTCAGAGGCATTGCCATTGACGCCAAGGGCCGGCTTCATGTGACAACCTCGAATGCCAGCGGTACCCCGGCGGGGGTACCCTTCATTATCGGCGTCTACGAAATCGACACGGACGGCGATTCATTCCCGGATCTCTGGGAACAGGCAGGAATCGACACGGACCTAGATGGCGAGATCGAATTTGATCTGACCAACGCCGGCACTGACTATCGCGGACAGACCATCACCGCCGATCCCAACCGCAAGGACATTTTTGTCGAACTTGACTATTTCGACTGCACTGTCGCAGGGCACGATTGCGACCCGGGTGATACGCATAATCACCGGCCCAGGGATGAGGCG
>JBCCEP010000534.1:0-2307 GCA_039030215.1 Pseudomonadota bacterium | reverse complement strand
GCAACGACATTCGCAAATACGATCCGGCGCGATTGCGGAACACCATGGCGCTGGTGCCCCAGGACACGATAATTTTTGCCGCGTCAGCCATGGACAATATTCTGTTCGGCAGGCCGGATGCATCCCAGGAAGAAGCAATCAGCGCGGCAAAATCTGCATTTGCGGACAGCTTCATTCGTGAAATGGAACATGGCTACGAGACCCAGCTGGGCGAGCGCGGGGTAACCCTGTCGGGCGGCCAACGCCAACGAATTGCCATAGCGCGGGCAATATTGAAGGATGCGCCAATCCTGTTGTTGGATGAAGCAACCAGCGCACTTGATGCAGAGAGCGAAAAACTGGTCCAGAATGCGCTGGAAAAACTCATGAAGGATCGGACCACACTGGTAATCGCTCACCGGCTCGCAACAGTACTTAAAGCCGATCGTATTCTTGTCATGGACAAGGGAACCATTGTCGAGGAAGGCACACATAGCCAGCTGGTGAACCATGGTGGAATTTACGCAAAACTCGCGCAGTTGCAGTTCGACGACGGCGCCAAGGCGTTCACCGCAGCCGAGTAATTCCCACTCTTATCTCTCGGTAAGTTTCAGTTCGATTCTTCTGTTCTTCGCCCGGGCTTCATCGCTATCGCTTTCCTCAAGCGGCTGAAACTCACCGAAGCCGGCAGCAACCAGTCTTTCGGCAGAAATTCCTTCATCGATAAAGAACTTCACGACAGCCAGCGCTCGCGCTTGCGACAATTCCCAGTTGTCGCGATACCGCCCTGTTCCTGATAGCGGAATATTATCGGTATGGCCGTCAACCCGCAGCACCCACTGGATGTCTTCGGGAATCTCCCGGCTGATCTGAAGAAGCGCATCGGCAATCTTCTTCATCTCTACCTGCCCTTCGGGATTAAGTTCCGCAGCCCCGGATGCAAACAGAACTTCGGAGGGAAACACAAACCGGTCTCCAACAATCTGGATGTCCGGCCGGTCCGACAGGATTTCCCGCAGCCTGCCGAAAAAATCCGAACGGTACCGGTTCAATTCCTGCACCCTCTGGGCAAGCGCTACATTCAATCTGCGCCCCAGATCCGAAATCTTGGTCTGGCTTTCCCGGTCTTTTTCTTCAGCTGCTTCCAGCACATTTTCCAACGCGGCAATCTGGCGACGCAACGCGGATATTTGCTGATTGAGCAGTTCCACCTGCGACAGCGCCCGCTGCGAAATCTGCCGCTCCTCATCTAGTTCGCCGCTTAACTGTCCGATCTGGCTGTCTCTTTCAGCCGAACTGCCGGTCCCGCTTTCCAGCAGACTTTGCAGTCGTGAACGCTCCGCTTCCGCATCCAACAGCGAAGCTTCGAGATTGGCGAGACTGTCCTCTAGATCCTGTTTGCCGGTCCGTTCCAGTGCAAGCAATGATGTCAGTTCATCAATCTGGTCATTGAGACGATTTAACACCGCATCCTTGCCGGTGATTTCCTGGCTGAGTAGAAACTGGGCAAGCACGAAAACGGACAGCAGAAACATGATCGCCAGCAACAGGGTCGACAGGGCATCGACAAATCCGGGCCAATAGTCGACCCGCGTCTGTGTTCTCCTGGTCCTGCCGATTGCCATCTGCTAGCCCTTGGATGCCTTGTCGAAGAAGCCATCCAGCTTCTCCATCAACTTCATGATTTGCGCTTGTTGTTCGCTCTGGCGCGACATTTGTTCTTTCATCAATTGCTGATCACTGCGCATATGCGCGACCAGACCTTGAATTCCTTCTGCCAAGGTTGCCATTGCGGCGGTCGCCCGTTGGTTGCCCACACCAGATCCACCACTTGAGGCTTGCAGATTTTCAGAAAGAGCCTGCAGCCGGGTGCGGATTTCCTCCGACGTGCCATCATTTGTGCCAGTAGCCGGCATTGCCATGTCGTAATTCATGTCGGTGATCGACGACAGCCAGTTTTCAAGTTCGACATAAAACCGGTTCTGCGCACGCCCGGCCTGTAGATCAAGAAAACCCAGGACCAGCGAACCAGACAAACCAAACAATGAGGATGAAAACGCCGTTCCCATACCCTGAAGTGGCGACCGTAGACCGCTTTTCAATGCATCGAGAACATCATTGGCATCGCCCGAACGCGGATCAAGGGATTGTATCGTATCGCCGATCGAGCCGATCGTTTGCAGAAGTCCCCAAAACGTTCCGAGCAGCCCCAGAAATACGAGTAAGCCAATCAGATATCTTGAAATATCCCGGGTCTCGTCAAGCCTTGTCGCAATCGAATCCAGAATTGAACGCATGGAGTTGGTTGTAAGCGACATGTCCCGGCCT
>JBCCEP010000533.1:0-2324 GCA_039030215.1 Pseudomonadota bacterium | reverse complement strand
GAGGCAATCAAGATCGGTTCAAGAATTGCGATCATGGAGGGCGGGAGGATCATCCAGTGCGGAACTGCCGCAGATATTCTGAACAATCCCGCAAATGATTATGTAGCCGATTTTGTTGCACACATGAATCCGCTTGCAGTTTGCACCGCCGGCGATGCCATGCAGGAGTCATCGCGTAAGGAACGCGATGAAGAGGATGCGCCGGAGGTCGATATCAGTGCGCCGCTAAAATCCGTGATGGAACAGCAGCTGGAATCGAACCTGCCGGTCTATGTTCGGGAAAATGGCAAAATCGTCGGACGCATTGACGCGAAAGCGGTACACGCAACCTTGTTGCGATGAATATTTCTGTCCGGGATAGTTGCAAATGCGAAAGGTTCGTAACGCGATGTCGAATTTCCGAACAGGCACTTCATTATGCTTGACTGAATTCACGACTTGGTTGCTTATTCGCTGTTCGAAGACGATGTGATCGGCGGGTATTAGCCCGCGCTAATTTTGGAAAGCAGGAACGCATGCGCTATTCCGCGCTTCAAATCCTGAAACAGGGTCTGACCGGGAACAAGGGCTGGAAGCCGGTTTGGCGGGAGCCAGAACCCAAGCCCGAATATGATATTGTCATCGTCGGTGGTGGCGGGCACGGATTGGCAACTGCTTACTATCTGGCGCAGGAGTTTCAGCAAGCCAATATTGCGGTGGTTGAAAAGGGCTGGCTGGGGTCCGGCAATATTGGACGAAATACCACGATCGTCCGCTCCAATTACCTGTTGCCGGGCAATCTTCCATTTTACGAGTTTTCGCTGAAGTTATGGGAAGGTCTGGAGCAGGAGCTCAACTACAATGTGATGATGTCCCAACGCGGTGTTCTGAATCTCTACCATTCGGATGCGCAACGTGACACCTATGCAAGACGGGGTAATGCGATGCGGCTGGAAGGGGTCGATGCGGAGCTTCTGGATGTCGACCAGGTCAGAAAACTCTACCCCGATCTGAACTATGCAAATGCCCGCTTTCCAATCCATGGTGGATTGTTGCAGCGCCGGGGCGGAACAGCACGCCATGATGCCGTGGCCTGGGGCTATGCCCGCGCGGCAGATCAAAAAGGTGTCGATATCATCCAGAATTGCGAGGTCACGGGGTTCCTTGTCGAATCCGGCAAAATTGCCGGTATTGAAACTTCCAGGGGTACGATCCGGGCGACGAAAGTCGGCGTGGCCGTCGCCGGTTCAACCTCCAGAGTTATGGAAAAGGCAGGTTTGCGATTGCCGATTGAGAGCCATGTGCTGCAGGCCTTTGTTACAGAAGGCATCAAACCGGCATTGGCCGGCGTCATCACCTATGGTGCAGGGCACTTCTACATCAGCCAGTCCGACAAGGGCGGGCTGGTATTTGGCGGCGATCTGGATAGTTACAATTCCTATGCCCAGCGCGGAAACCTGGCGACGGTGGAGCATGTTGTTGAGGCAGGTATTTCCATGTTGCCGATGATTGGGCGGGCCCGCATGCTGAGATCATGGGGCGGTGTGATGGACATGTCGATGGATGGCTCGCCGATTATCGACAAGACGCCGATCGACGGCCTCTATCTCAATTGCGGCTGGTGCTATGGCGGCTTCAAGGCGACGCCGGCCTCGGGTTTCTGCTTCGCTCATCTGATTGCACGTAACCAACCACACGAAGCTTCAATCGCCTATCGCCTGGATCGATACGAAACCGGTCACATGATTGACGAGGCCGGCCACGGCGCCCAACCCAATTTACACTAGCAGGTTCATGAACCAGGAATTCAATGATGCGTATAGCTTGCCCCTATTGTGGTGATCGTGACCAGGGAGAGTTTGTATATTTGGGGGATGCGACGGTCCTACGTCCCGATCCGGCAGCACGGGACGCTGCATCAGCTTTCCAGGACTATGTGTATCTGCGCGAAAATCCGGCAGGCTGGCATCGAGAATATTGGTATCACGAACAAGGATGCCGGTCATGGCTTGTGGTCGAGAGAAATACGCTGACGCATGAAATTCGGTCTGTGACACTATGTCGACCTACACAGGATTCTGGATCCGCACATAATGGTTCCGGCGCCGACACGGAGGCGGGCCAATGAAGCAGGCCAATCGCCTTGCCAGTGGTGGTTTGGTAGATCGGAGAAAACGAATTTCGTTTTCTTTCGATGGTGAAAAAATGGAGGCCTATGCAGGCGATACGCTGGCTTCCGCTTTGCTGGCAAATGACGTGAAACTTGTCGGGCGGTCGTTCAAATATCACCGGCCCCGGGGAGTTTTTACAGCAGGCAGTGAAGAGCCGAATGCGTTGGTCACCAT
>JBCCEP010000532.1:0-2329 GCA_039030215.1 Pseudomonadota bacterium | reverse complement strand
TGGTAGTCGGGCGCCAGCAGGCGCCGCTACCTGAGGAAGGATCGAATGGAATTTTGGAAGTTCATGTTCGTGCCCACGATTTTGTTTATGACTGTCGTGGCGCCTATCTGATTGCGATCCCGGTCTCTGTGGTAGCCGCTGGGCCAGCCAATATCCTTGAGCAGATAAGGCGGCAGTTCCGATACCGCTGCGGCCGTTCTACGTTCTGCACTGCGCCGCCGGGCGCGATCCAGGAAGCTGGTATAATGTCTCCAAATTCCGATTGAGTCAGACATATCATGGTCCTTTCGGTTGTTGTTTCCATCATCGACAAACCCAATATTGTAGTTTTGCTTGATTCAATCAAACGAATTGATATGATGATTAACATCAAAAAAAATGAATTGGATATTTGTCATGAACATGATGCCCGATCATTCCGTTCCGCTGATCGAACTGGATCTGTTGCGAACCTTTGTTGCGATTGTAGAGACAGGCAGTTTTGCCGCGGCGGCTGATACAGTGTTTCGCACGCCGTCTGCCATTTCCATGCAGATGAAGAAGCTGGAAGAGCTTCTCGGAAAGCCGGTGCTTGTACGCGATTCCCGTTCCGTAAGCCTCACGCCGGAAGGCGAGTTGCTGCTTGAGCATGGCAGGAGGATGCTGGCGTTGAATCGGGAAGTTGTCTCAAAATTTGTCGTTCCGGACGTCACAGGCATTGTACGCCTTGGCGCGCCTGATGATGTCGCCGAGCGCTTCCTGCCGGATATGCTGCGCCGATTTTCCGATAGCCACCCGGCGATAACGGTTGATTTCGTTGTCCAGAATTCGATCCATCTGGTTGAGCTAGTTAAGCAGAAGAAAATGGATATAGCCATGATCACCTGCGAGTCCGGTATCGAGGGCACTGATGGCGCCGAGATCCTCTATCGCGAACAACTGGTCTGGGCGGTTGTGAAGGGCGGTATCGCTGGAGAAACAGAACCGCTACCGATTTCCGTTTGGGAAGAAGGTTGTGCCTGGAGAAAAGCCGGTTTGGAAGGATTGAAAAAAGCCAACCGCCCATACAGAGTGTCGTTTCAAAGTGCGTATATTTCCGGTCAGCGTGCGGCTGTACTTGCTGATCTTGCTGTCGCGCCGCTTCCAGTGTCGGCGATCGTCGATCCGATTATCGAGGCGCCAGAGAAATTCGGATTGCCGAAGATGCCGGATTATGGTCTCGGGATGATAGTTGCGTCTGACAGTGGTCCGGCAGTACTTGCTGCGGCAGACCATTTGAGAGCCAGTTTCGCGCAACGCCATTCTCAGATGCGAGCGGCATAGGTTTTCAGAGCTGCTGATGGTTGATCCCGTGGCGGGATGCCTTCAGCGTACTCTCCTGCGGCGTCTTCTGCCATTGTCCTGATCCATGCCGGCTGAAACCTTGACCTTGGGCAGATCGACGAATCTTGCCAATTTCGGAAATGGCTCCACCTTGTTGGGAAATGCCATCGCATTGACGAAGTGTTCCTGGAAACTTTTTTCGAGTGCGGTTTCAATCTTCTCGATCTTGCGCACGGTCTCCTCGATTTCCCGGCGATAGGTCCGGTTCAGCAAGGCCATCTTTGCACCTGCACCTGCGGCATTTCCGACCGATTTGATATTTTCCAGTTCGCAATCCGGCACAAGGCCGAGCACCATGGCGTACTTCGGATCAATGAATGAACCGAATGCGCCTGCGAGGCGAATTTTGTCTACGGAGTTGATTCCAAGACGGTCCATCAACAGGCGAACGCCGGCGTAAAGGGCTGCTTTTGCAAGCTGGATGGCACGGATGTCGTTCTGGGTTACTACCAATTGGTGATCGCCACGCCAAAGTACATAGGAGTAGGTACGGCCATCGGCGACTATGCGATCCGATCTTGCGGCAAGGCTTCCGTCAATCACGCCATCCCGGGAGATGATGCCGGCAAGGAACATCTCGGCCACGACTTCAATAATGCCAGACCCGCAAACCCCGGTGATCCCGAACTTTGTCGCTTCCTCTTCGAAACCGGGCTCATCGGACCATTTGTCCGTTCCGATTATCCGGAATTTCGGCTCAAGGGTGACCGGATCGATCCTGACCCGCTCGATGGCACCGGGTGCAGCGCGCTGGCCGCAAGAAATCTCGGCTCCTTCAAAAGCGGGTCCGGTCGGAGATGATGCCGCGACGACCCGGTCCTTGTTGCCAAGAACAATCTCCGCATTGGTACCGACATCCACCAGGAGCATTATTTCATCCTGGCGATGCGGACCTTCGCTCAGCGTTGCGGCGGCAGCATCAGCACCAACATGACCGGCTATACAGGGCAAGACATAGACGCGTGCG
>JBCCEP010000531.1:0-2351 GCA_039030215.1 Pseudomonadota bacterium | reverse complement strand
ATTTGCGACGAGGGGACCGTAAGTCCCCATTGATTCAGTTACCGATTCCATGATTGCCGAACTCACCCTTCATTAGAAAAAACTGTCCCAAAAGCAAAACAAGCGAAATCTGCCTACGACAGACGTCAGAATTGATCGGTTGATTTGCAGTCTTGGACTTCTTGGTATTTTCATGGGTATTATGCCGTTTTATTCAGTTTCAGCAATATGGTTACGGTCGCTGTCAAATCTGAAAACAAACGTTCAAGTACACTCCATCTGCAAAACTGGTGATGCTTCGTACAGGCTGATCTCTTAATCCTGAAGAGATGCCATCAGGCGCGATAAGGCGCATTGGAGAGGTCCGATGGCATCACCCGCTGAGGGATGGGTTCGATCATGAGCCACAAACAGGTTTCCCACGGTGGTCAGGCTTCATGCTCCCTGGCGTATTTTCGGTATCAGTTTCCAGGTTTGCTCTTGCCCAACGCACCGGTCAGCGAGAGGGCCGGTGATCTCTTCGCTGGACAACAGGTCGATGTCGTAGGTGCTGCCATATAGTTGTCTTATCGCCTGTTCTGGTACCGAAAATGGCGGTCCCTCGGTTTGGCTTTGGTCGTAGGAGAAACTGATCAGTAACTGCGGGGCCGATTTCGTCAACTCGGAAAGTCGAATTGCATAGTCCTTTCGCAGGGGATCGGGCAAGGCTACCAAGGCTGCCCGATCATAGATTGCGTCGACGTCACCCAGATCAGTCGCTTGAAGTGAGAAAAAGTCTCCTTGCCAAAGCGTAAGTTGCCCGCTGGACAACCGTCGTAGACCTGAATGCTGTTTGACGACGGGAAACAATGACCTTCTTTCGAAGACTTCTTCAACAGCATCGCGGTTGAATTCGATACCTGTTACCCGATGGCCTTGTTCCAGCAGCCAATCCAGATCGTAGGCCTTGCCACACAGAGGGACAAAGACATGCGAACCCGGAGATAATGCCAGATCTCCAAGGTGCATTTCTAGAAACTCGTTCGGAGTGCCTTCATGGAAAGCAATCCGGCCCGATTCCCAACGGTTTTGCCAAAACTGTTCTTTCATAGCTATCTCCCAGATCGTTGTGGCATTCTTGATTGTGCCTGTCTCAATTCAGCGGCGAAATGAAAACCCGCCAGAAATATGTCCCAGCCAGCACCAGACCGAACAGGATGACGGCCAAACGCAAAAATGACTGATCTATCGTTTTGGCGAAATGACCGCCTAAATAGCCTCCGGCAGTGCTGCCTATGATCATGAAGAATGCTGCAGCCCAATCTATCAGCCCACCGAGGCCAAATATCGCGATGCTGACGATTGTAAAGCTGGTCGCCAGAAGGTTTTTAATGCCATTGGCTACATGAAAATCGGAGTAACCTATTACCTGGGCAATGGCCAAAAGGATGATGCCCAATCCGGCACCGAAATAGCCGCCGTAGATCGACGACACAAAAAGGAATATTGCAGCCAGCCAAGACGCGCGACCAGCACCTGCGACATCGATGACGGTACGACGCACGGTATCCCCGAATGCAAATAATCCAACTGCTGTCAGAATCAGAAAAGGTACAAGTGCAAGAAAAGTGTCCGGATTTGACTTCACCAAAAGGATTGAGCCGACAATTGCGCCCAATCCAGAAACAAATACGAGGGGAAAGAGCTTCCATCCGATCTGCAGCAGTTCATGCTTGTAGGCAAAAAGCGCTGCCGCGTTGGATGGCAGCAGACCCAGAAAATTGGTGGCATTGGCCACCATCGGCGGCAAGCCAAAGAACATCAGGGCAGGAAATGTGAACAATGTAGCCCCACCTGCAATCGCGTTCCAAATGCCACCAATCAGCCCGACACCCAAAAGCAACAATTGATCCCATTGCAACAAGCTGAACATCCCTTCGTTTTCAGCCATGCAATATGGGAAGCTTGATCATGAATAAAATGAAATGTAATGAACATCATCATGACAAATTACGAACGTTTTCAATTCAATCATGATATGCTGCGAAGCTTCATTGCGATTGCCGAACATCAACATTTGACAGCTGCCGCAGATATGCTGGGACGCACGCAATCGGCGATAAGCGTTCATTTGCGCAAGCTGGAAAACGGCCTGGGCGTACGGCTATTTGAACGACATCCACGTGGAATGACATTGACCGCGGAGGGCCGGAAAATTTTACCTGCGGCACATAATGTCCTGTCCGAGATGGCGCGCCTGAATGTTATGCTCGATCGTCCTTTGCGAGGCCAGGTGAGTGTCGGAATTCCCGATCACTATGATGATATGGTCTTCGAAACCGTGCTTGCGGAATTCAGCCGTACCTATCCGGAGGTGGATGTTTCCGTAACAT
>JBCCEP010000530.1:0-2354 GCA_039030215.1 Pseudomonadota bacterium | reverse complement strand
GCGAAAAGGAACGGGCGGATCGGCGGCATAAGCCGGTCACCTGGGATGCATCCCTGTCCGGACACGTACCAGAAATCGACTATGCGCTTGCACAAAGCAATGAAACGGAACTGCTCAAGCTATATGATGCTGTCCGTTTCATTGCTTTGTGCAAGCGCATAGTCGATTTCTGGTACGTGTCCGGACAGGGATGCATCCCAGGTGACCGGCTTATGCCGCCGATCCGCCCGTTCCTTTTCGCTATAGCAATGCGCCCTCAACCAAGCTGGATCGTAACGGGTCACATGACCATCCGCGTTCCAGATGATCTGCAGCATGTCTCCGATGATTGTAACATCATTCTGCAGGGTTTTGGGCAATTCGTTCAGTTCAAAGAAGCGGTGCCCCCCGGAATGGTCGCCGCAAATCTCGCAGGAACAATTGTCCCGCAGCCAGACTGTGTGAAAGATCGACTGGTGTCCGTCCTCCCAGTCTATCCTCAGCTTGTTTGCATCGCCTTCCAACCGGACGATGCTTGTTTCGGGTTCGGAAATGTGTCTCGCAACATTGGCCGCCTGCATGTGCTTCCTCCTTGCCTGTGTTACTGGCCAAGGAAGCTACGCCTGAAATCGGAAACCGTCCATTCAAAAAACACCCATTGGAACTTCACCCGTCCGAAGTACTTCCAATACGCCGAATTGCTGTGGCATTCGGAGGCGCGCCAAACCGCTCACCGGCTGTGTCCCGGTATTGTTGAAAAGGTTCGCTGTTTACAAAACGCTGTTTGGCTTCTTCATCATCAAACTCGAGCAAGCCGATGAACCGTGTGGGATCATCCGTTTCCCAGGCAGTATAAGTGAAACCAGGATCACCCATGTCCTTCAGGCCTTCTATGAATGTGATCAATGCATCAGTCTGTGCGTCTTTCTTGCCCTCAAGAATTGTGTATTCCACCAGTAATCCCATTATATTCACCCTTTTGAATTGGAACTTTCATCTTAACCGCTTCTAAGTAGCCGATAAAAACGCCTCTCGTTTTCTAGCGCTGTCTTTCTGCCAGTATCTGCGCCACTCGCTTGCCATAAATCTGGATGTTGATTGCGTCGTCAGCAACACGGTTTGGAATTTCATCATAGGTCAGAATTGCAGTGATCCGCGGTTGTGTGCCCTCGACCCGGGTCACGCCATGCAGGGATCGTTCTCCGCGAAACAGGGTTAGCGTGCCGGCGCCCCGGGAAAACGTTTTGGCGTCGCGCATGTCACCTTTGAGAAAACGGTCGACAGTTTCCCGTTCCCGACTGTCGTTTGTGCGCACGTCGGGCAGGAAGGTGAACTCGCCGCCTTCTTCCGCTGCCTGTATCAGCAGGGTAACCGTGCATTCGTTATAGTCGTAATGCCAGCCGTGCCATCCGCCCGGAGGCAAGGCGACAATGTTGAGTGCCTGAAACTCGTCGTCATAACGGTAGAGTTCCTTCTTGCCCTGAACCACCCGGATGAAGTCCGTCAACCTGTCGCAATGATAAAGCTGCTGGATAAGGCTTTCCCTTGGCAACTGGTCATCCGCAAGCTGTAGCGGTTTGTGCGTGATCTCATGCCGACGTGGATCGCCTTCATCTGCACCTTCATCCGCTTCACCGCCATATATGCTGCGCTTGATCGTGAGGTTTTCCGCATTGGGGAGGAGTTCGTTTGCCTCCCGCGCCAGTTCCTCGAGGCCTTCGGCGTGAACGAACCCATCGAGATTGCACCAGCCGTAAGTTTCCATATGTTCTGCGCATTCGCGGGCGAATTCCGCGCCGCGGCCGGTTTCGATATTGTCAATCGGATAACGCTTCAAATCGACCAATCTCAAGATATCGGGCTGTCCGGTGCTCTCCATAACCTTCATCCTCAAAATCAGCCACATCCCTGAAACTGATTGAAAATCGAATTGTCATTTCTGTCAATTGCCGGATCTGATGAATTGCATGATGAATAGCCCTATGAAAACCTTACCGCGGTCTGTGTCTGCGCATGACTTCGCGCAGTTTTGCCTCGGAGATGCCCAGGATGCGCGCTGCCCTCTTGATATTTGGTGGCGGCGGGCCGACCGCATCCGCCAGTCGCCGCTCGCTGATGCCGAGTTCCGCCGCTGCTGCCGCAAGCGGTCCACCGCGACCATCGCGTGGGGGTTGCGGCCGGCTTTTGTTGCCCGCCTGCGAACCGCGCTGCTGGAAATCAGCACTTACAGTTCCCCAGTGACAGAGCGGATAGAAAGGATAGGTTTCCGTAGCGAAATAGACATATTTGCCGTTCATCATTGCGCCATTGCACTCGTCCAGATTGCCGGAACCTTTCTTGTACTCCCAGTCCTGCACGAAGCGGCCGTCATGCTT
>JBCCEP010000529.1:0-2390 GCA_039030215.1 Pseudomonadota bacterium | reverse complement strand
CCAATCGCGTTCGAAGAAGGATTTTGCCTGTTCGTCGAAAGTTCGGATTTCCCGGACACCGATATTGAACTTGTCACCATCCAGCCGCACGATGATCTGCTCGTTCTTGTGGGCATCCTGCTCCTTGCGGAAACGAAATTCCTTCAGCGGCCCAATCCTTGTTTGCGGCAGTGATTCACCTTCAGGATCGCAAATGGCGCGTGCGCCACGACTGCCGCCGCCATTGCGAATGAAATATTCCAATGCGGCAAGAACTGCTTCTGAAGCCAGCGCCATCTGTACACGTTGTATGGCACGACCAATCTCTGCCGTCCGTGAATAGGAAACACCCTTGGCACGAATGGCAGCGTTCAATTCGCGCGCTTCAGCCAACGCCATTTCAACGGATTCATGCGTGCAGATAAACCCGGCATGTTCGCTCATTCTGGCCTGCACGTCATCTCTGACGGTTTTGTTGTCAAGCGGGCTGTCAGGCTTCAGGAGCGCAGATGTTTCTTCTATCGCCTTTCCGGCGATTGCGCTGATATCGGATGTGTTCGCCGTCCTGGCCAAGCCGCTTCCGGCAATATGTTCCGCCGCCCTTGTCCCGAATACCTGGCCGGCATTGAGCGCTGCCCCGCCGGGGCGCGTGACGCCATGGGTTCCTGCAGCTTCGCCAACTGCATAACATCCCTGCAAGCTGGTTCGCCCCCAGGTGTCCGTGGCGATCCCGCCATTCATGTGTTGATTGTTGACGGCAAACTCCAGCGGATCGGCTGCTATATCTACCTTGTATCGGCGATAGAGTTCGATCGCGAGCGGGTTCATGTGCCGCAAGCGGTCAATCGGCATTTCCTGCCGCGCACCGGCATTTGCCAGATAGGTTCCGACATCTTCGTCGAGTTCATCAAGACTGAAAGGTTTTTCACCGGGTACGGGCAGCGGGTTCCGGTTGAAGTCCATGAAGACCCGCCGTCCCGCCTGATTTTCGCGATGGATTGCAAGATCGACAAGGCTCGATTTGAAATCCAGCATACGCGTCGCGTGGAATGGCCACTGATACCCCTTGCGGAAAATATTGGAGGCCATTTCCTGGGTCGTGCGGTAATAGTCGCCCAGAAAGTGGTGTTCGTCTCCGGCATCATCCACCGAATAGATATGCGGGATGGCCTGGACATAAGTACCCGACAGGTTCCACGGAAAACCCTCCCGCCTGGTCCCGATTCCGAATTGGCTCTCGGTCAGATTGACTGTCTCAATCCCGGCTTCCAGGGCCAGGCCGAGCGACCCAAAACAGCCATTCGGATAAACGCTGTCTCGGTATAATTCTCCCGGACCGCCGGCAGCGAGAACCAGTGTCGAGCACTGGAATACCACCAGTCCGAACGGATTGACCTCACTTCTCTCTTTCGGCCGGAAGGCCAGGATACCTCGGACCTTGGGTTGTTGCCCTTCATTGTCGGTCAGGATTTTCACCGCCGTCGTATGGTTGTAGAAGGGAATTCCCAGCTTCATGGCCTCTTCCGCAAGCACCTTGACCATCAGGCGGGAGGTGCGGGGTCCGCAACTGGTCGCACGCCCGACTTCGTCATGATCGGTTTGATATCGCAAGGAGGCCCCGAGCCGGTCTTGGGGTAGGGGCAGTCCAAGATATTGAAGCGAAGCCATCGCTCGGGATGAGCCGACCGCCTCGATATAGGCCGTGTCCTCATCCATTGCCCCACCGGCACGGATCGCCCGCGCCATTTCGAAATAGTCATCACCCTGATTTGCCGTGTTGGAAAAATGCAGGGTCTGCTTGTCGGATCCCGAACAGGCGGAGGTTCCACCCCAGGCGCTCTGGCTGATTATGGTGGTATTGCACCCGCGTCGGTCCAGTTCAACCGCGGCTCGCAAACCTGCTGCACCACTGCCGACAACCACACATCCGGTGCGGTAGAGCGGCACTTCATGGCCGGCGACAGTCAGACTTTCCGATGCTGACTTGTCTGCTGCCAACCTCGGCATTTCGACGTCGGTCAGCGCATCCAGAATTTCCTGAGGAACATCAACCGCCACGGCGCGTGCCTACCTAGATACCGCCATAGTCGACATCGACCGACTGACCCTTCTCTGCTGCGCTGCGTACTGCAAGGGCGATCGCGAGCGATTTAACCCCGTCAACGCCGTCAGCTGCCGGCTTGCCAAAACCGGAAACCGCACCACAGAAATGCTGAAGCGCATAGACGTAGAGATTATGGTCGGAGAAGTGGACGGGATGATTGCCTGATTTGTCGTCGACGAATATTTGCCCGACCGGCTGCTGGGTCATGACGTTGGATGCAATTACAGAGCCTTCCGTTCCGTGCACTTCAAAGCCGGTTCCGGCATGTACATGGGTGAAGCTGTCATGCACCTGGACCATGATGCCT
>JBCCEP010000528.1:0-2402 GCA_039030215.1 Pseudomonadota bacterium | reverse complement strand
CGCCTGCCCCATCGGGCCAGCTGCGCCACTGATATCCATAGACCGGGCCAAGATCTCCATTCTCGTCGGCCCATTCATCCCAGATCGAAACCCCATGCTCATGCAGATAGCCGATATTGGTGTCGCCCTTCAGAAACCACAGGAGTTCAACAATTATTGATTTCAAATGCAGTTTTTTGGTCGTCAGAACCGGAAACCCATCTTCTAGATCAAATCGCATTTGATGGCCGAAGACCGACCGCGTACCGGTGCCGGTTCGATCTCCGCGGTCGACACCGTCCGACAGCACCATGTCCAGTAGATCAAGATATTGTTGCATTGAAATATGACCGATTCGCTAGACGTCAGTTGCAGCGAGAATAGCGCAAAATTCAGATTTCAAAAATCATTACTGTATCAGCCTGGCTGTGCCTGAACTTGCAATTCCCACCGGCACAGGCACTTCCGACCCCGCATAATCTGTATTGATCCGGATATTGGGCCCGTCTCCGATTTCGATTTCGCCTGCTATAATTGCCGTCCAGTGCGCCGCCTGGCCTACCTTGCTCTCCTTGTCGACAAACAATTTGCCTTTCTGCAGGTAAATCGCGCCCTCGAGAAGTTGAGCATTCTTGCTGCGGATGGCAAATTTTCGGCCGGGTTTTGACTTTCGATCTTCGAAAAACAAGATGCCGGCCATGGGCCCCGACTTAGGCGCTGTCAGTTTTACCGTCGATTCAACACCGATTTCTGCAATTGCTTCTTCCCCGGTAAAGTAAAATCCGACATTTCGGCCCAGCAGGCTGCTCTCCCCCTTCAATGTCAAAGGCCCATCCTTGATGATGTAGATGCTCGGATACAACAAAACATGGGTCTCGTCGTCAATTTCCAGACCGCCACAATAGGTGCCTGGCCGCAGAATTCTCTTTTTCTTGGTCAGGCGTGACCTCTTGGACATGCATTTGCCAATCGATGGCGGCGCCCGTTCGGCCAAAGGATCAATGATGGTCGGACTGTCGGTGGTCGGCATCGGCCGAAACACGGTAGATTTTCCCTTGTAGCCGCCGGCAGTATAGATGTTTGCACCGGAAACCTGCGCCCGCTTGTCTACCTTTATGGCATCCGCAGCGTTTGAATTGACATGAATGGCACATTGATCCGCATGCAATGATGCCTTGCCCGACATCGAAAATTGCCCTGCCCCCTTTTCATTCAACGCAATCACGCAGCTTGGCTCTACCTGTGCCAGTTTCGCCATGGAACGCACCTTGATGGGCATGAAATCTCCACTGAGATAATGCGCAAAGAACGGTGACCAGCGATAGGTTAGATCAACCGTCAGCGTGGTCCTGTCCTTCGAAATCTCGGCTTCGATATCCAGGGACCCGGAACCGCCGGAAGCCGTATCGGAAGCGGACGCATTCGAACTTACGAAACCTTTTATGGATGCGTGGATTTCGCGGTCTGTTCGCCCGGCAATGCCTAGCTCGGACACGCCAGCCAGCGCGGCGGAATCAGCCACTTGCTGCAAGCCAGATTTTTCATAGTAAATTGTCGTCAAATCAACGACCAATCCTGCCATTCCCATTATCGGCACGAGCAAAATCGCTGACATAGCGGCAAAGTTCCCCCGAATGTTCCAGGAGAACATTCTCAATGCAGTTATCATTATACAATCCCCAAACTTCGGGGATTATCGGCCACACAAATTAAGATTTACAATATGTCTTTCTTAAAAAATGAACGGCCTAATTATCTGATTTTTAACGGTAAAAATTATGTTTGGTTGTTCGGTTCCACGCATATGCCAGTGGACCGTGACCGCATCTAGATATCCAGGTTAAGGGTCTTCTCCAGCTTGATATACTTACGCTGCACATCGACAGTATAGTCTCGCACGATCGGCGCGGCATCGCGTTTTCTGGATAACTGCATGTGAAATACGAGCTGGCTTCCGGTCCTGAACATCATCTCGGCGCTGATCAGATAGAACTCCCACATCCGCGCAAAACGCTCATCATAGAGTTCGATGACCTTGTCCCGGTTCTTCTCAAATCGCTTGCACCAATGCGCCAGCGTCATTGCATAATGAAGCCGCAGAAACTCAAGATCCAGGCACCACAGATTGTTGCGCTCGATCACCTCGAAGACTTCCGACAGCGCCGGTGAATAAGCTCCCGGAAAAATATACTTCCGGTACCACGCACTAGCCATTCCCGGCGGACTCATATGCCCGATCGAATGCAGCATCGTGATACCGTCATCCGGTGTCAGAGCATTGATTTTCTTGAAGAATTCATCGTAGTGCGCAACGCCGACATGCTCGAACATTCCGACCGAGACGATACGGTCGAACTGACCCTCGACATCACGATAATCACGCAATTCAAAGCGAACGCGGTTGTCCAGCCCCGCCTTTTTGG
>JBCCEP010000527.1:0-2409 GCA_039030215.1 Pseudomonadota bacterium | reverse complement strand
CGCGAGGCAGAGGTGGATCAATAGCGGCGCCGGTTCGCCAACCAGGACGCTGAACTTTTGGTCAAAGGTGGCGCTGAATTTTTCTACAAGGGTCGGTGTCAGAATTTCGCTTTTTTCCTGCGTCCGGCCGATCCAGCTTCGAAGGTGGTCGATATCGACTTCCAATGTCACTGCTTCCTGGTATTCAACGGCGGAACCGGTCCATAGGACCGTTCCTCGCCAATAAATCGTGCACCCGGTGCAGGATAGTTGATCGATCCGCCGGGACTGTCGACAGTAATACGTCGCAGATGCGGATGATTGGCCAGCCCGTTCATGTCATTGACCGAGGCAAATGCAATATTCGCCTTCGATAGCAATTTCTCTGCCTCTTGTGCATCGAAACGTGAGAAGGCTTTTCCCACGATCGCATCGGTATCTGCGCGATTGGCAACGCGGGCGACATTGGTGGCATAGCATGGATCGTCGATCAGTGACCTGTCTCCGATAAACTCTGAGCAGAGTATTGCCCATTCCCGATCAGACTGGATCGAGATCAGGATCGGTCGGCCCGATTTGGGTTCATAAACGCCATAGGGAGCGATGGAAGGATGGGCCAGGCCGATGCGTTTCGGGCTCTCGCCACCTTCGTGATTGAGGAGCGGCACTGTAAGCCAGTCAGCAATCACATCGAACATTGACACCGAAATTTCTGCGCCCTTTCCGGTGACACCGCGACGGATGAGCGCTTCGAGTATAGCCTCATACGCACAGGCGCCGGTTGCTATATCGACAATCGAGATTCCAACCCTTGCCGGCTCGCTGGGACCGCCGGTGATCGAACACAATCCGCTCTCTGCCTGGATCAAAAGGTCATAGGCTTTCCGGTCTGCCAGTGGCCCTTCTTCGCCGAAACCGGAAATCGAGCAGCTGATGAGCCGTGGATCCTGCTTTCTCAACTGCGCGGGATCAATTCCCAGCCTGGCAAGTGCACCCGGTTTCAGGTTCTGGATCATTACGTCCGCAGAGGATATGAGCTCCTTCAGCGTTTCCTTGTCTTCAGCCAAAGTCAGGTCAAGCGTCCTGGTTTCCTTGCCGCGATTGAGCCAGACGAAATAACTCGATTGTCCCTGCGCCACGTCGTCATAACCCCGGGCAAAATCGCCCTCGGGACGCTCTATCTTGATAACTTGCGCGCCTGCATCGGCCAGACGCGATGAGGCGTAAGGCGCAGCAACAGCCTGCTCGATGGCGATGACAACAAGACCCTCCAGCGGCAACATCTAAAACGACCTCGGCATGCCGAGCACATGTTCGGCGACATAGGAAAGAATCAAATTTGTCGAGATCGGTGCCACCTGATAGAGGCGTGTTTCGCGAAACTTGCGCTCCACATCATATTCATTGGCAAATCCATAACCTCCATGAAACTGTATGCAGGCGTTGGCAGCCTCCCAACTCGCCTTGGCAGCAAGATATTTGGACATGTTTGCCTCCGCGCCACAGGGCTGTCCCGCGTCGTACAAGGCACAGGCCTTCCAACGCATCAGGTTTGCTGCCTCAACTTCTATGAATGCTTCTGCAATGGGGAACTGCACGCCCTGGTTCTGCCCAATGGGCCGCCCGAAAACTTCGCGCTCGTTGACATAAGCTGTCACCTTGTCGGTGAACCAGTAACCGTCGCCGATACATTCTGCGGCGATCAGCACGCGTTCTGCATTCAGACCGGTAAGGATATATTTGAAGCCCCTGCCCTCTTCGCCGATCAGGTTTCCTTCGGGTATTTCCAGATTGTCAAAAAACAGCTCATTGGTCTCGTGATTGACCATGTTGGCGATCGGCTTGACTTCCATGCCGGAGTTCATTGCCTGCTTGATATCAACAAGGAAAATCGACAAACCCTCGGACTTCCTTGCGACTTCGCTGAGTGGAGTCGTGCGGGCCAACAGGATCATGTAGTCGGAATGCTGCACACGCGATATCCAGACTTTCTGGCCATTCACAACGTATCGGTCGCCTACCTTTTTTGCCGTTGTCTTGATCCTGGTTGTATCTGTCCCGGTTGTAGGTTCGGTAACGCCCATCGACTGCAAGCGTAATTCGCCGGTAGCCAGTTTTGGCAGTATGCGATTTTTCTGTTCATTCGAGCCATGGCGAACCAGGGTATTCATGTTGTACATCTGGCCGTGACAGGCACCGGAATTGCCGCCTGCCCGGTTGATTTCTTCCATGATGACACTTGCTTCAGTCAATCCAAGACCGGTTCCGCCGAACTCTTCCGGGATCAGAGCGGCCAACCAGCCCTCTCTTGTAAGGGCATCCACAAACGCCTCCGGATAGGACTTCTCCATGTCGACCTTACGGTGATATTCGGGCGGAAATTTCTCACAGAGCGCCCGCACGCCTTCACGGATATCTTGGTAATCATCG
>JBCCEP010000526.1:0-2428 GCA_039030215.1 Pseudomonadota bacterium | reverse complement strand
GGCAGTCGATCCACCGGAGAAATTCGTCTGCAGATCAGCTTCCAGTGCTTTTGCGAGGCAAGCAGCGGGCGATTGCTTTGTTTAGCGACTTTGACTTTTGCAGGCACAAATCACTCTTACAGAGCAAGTGAGATATGAAGGCACGGGAGGCATTGCCTAGAGGTTTTACGGTGCGACCACGAATGAGGCTTCGGTCTTTGAGGCAACCTCGTCCAAACTGATCTCAGGCATCAATTCAATCAGCCGAAGGCCAGCGTCGCAGTAATCAAAAACTGCTAGGTCTGTCACAATGAGATCGACCTGCCGCGTTGATGTGATCGGTAGGTCGCAACGATTTACAATCTTGCTTTGTCCACGGGTCTGATGCTGAAGCGCGGCGATGACACGTTTTGCGCCTGTGGCAAGGTCCATCGCGCCGCCCATGCCGGGCGTGAGCATTCCCGGAATCATCCAGTTGGCCAAATGGCCTGCGCTGTCTACCTGCAATGCCCCCAAAACTGTCAGATCGATATGCCCACCTCGGATCAATCCGAAGCTCATCGCACTGTCGATTGCAGCCGCTCCGGGGACGGCGGTGACAAATCCGCCACCTGCATCGGTTAGGTCTGGGTCTTCCATTCCCTCTGGGGGCCTCGAGCCAAGCCCAATGACACCATTCTCAGATTGAAAGTAGACGCCTTGGTCGGTTGCCACGTAGCTTGCGACAAGACTTGGGAGACCAATGCCCAGATTCACAAGCGAACCAGGCACAATTTCCTGCGCGACGCGCTGCGCTATGCGGTCTTTCGCGTCCATCACTTCGCTCGTTCGATCAGATGGTCAACCAATGCGGCGGGTGTGCGGACCGCATCGGGCGGTATCATCCCAACCGACACAATGTGGTCCGGTTCTGCAATCACAGTTTCGGCTGCCAGTGCCATGATTGGATTAAAGTTCTGAGCTGTAAGCGCGTATTCAAGATTGCCGACATAGTCCGCTTGCCGTGCAGCGATCAGAGCAAAATCTGCATGAATCGGGAGTTCTATCAGGTACAACTGCCCTTCAAGTTCAAGGATTTGCTTCCCTTCGGCGACCGCCGTGCCAAGACCAGTCTTCGTAACAACCGCGCCAAGACCAACGCCTGCGCTACGGATGCACTCAACCAGCGTGCCTTGTGGCACCAAGTCGACCTCAAGTTTGCCCGCATTCATCAGGCGCTGTGTCTCCGGGTTTAAACCGATGTGCGACGTGATCACTTTACGAACTGAGCCCGCGGTTATCAGTTTCCCGATACCTTTTCCGGGCAAAGCTGTATCGTTGGCGATTACTGTAAGGTTTCCGGTTCCGGATGCGACAAGAGCATCGATCAACCGCTCAGGTGTTCCGACACCCATGAAACCGCCGATCATGATCCGCGCACCGTCGGGTATAATTTCAATTGCGTAATCTGGTGAAATCGAGCGCTTCATGAGTGTGGCTTACCTTCTGCTAGAAGTTCACGTCATCTCCGCCCTTCAGATCGAGGATGCTGCGCGCCTCGTCCGGTGTCGCAACAGACAAGCCGAGCCCCTCAATGATCTGGCGCACTTTCGTGACCTGCACGGCATTCGATGACGCAAGCTCGCCCTTGCCGGCCCAGATACTGTCTTCCAGACCGACCCGGACATTGCCTCCGAGCGCGGCCGCCTGCGCTGCGACCCGTAGCTGGTTGGACCCCGCGCCAAGGACGGACCAGCGATAATCGCTTCCCAGAAGCCTGTCCGCTGTTCGCTTCATATGCATAACGTCTTCGGGATGCGCGCCTGCCCCACCAAGTAAACCGAAAACGGATTGAACAAAAAAGGGCGCCTTTACGAGGCCACGGTCTGCAAAATGGGCCAGGTTATAGAGATGGGATGTGTCGTAGCATTCAAACTCAAAACGCGTGCCGTTGCCGTAGCAGGTTTCCAGCACGTATTCGATGTCCTGGAATGAGTTGCGGAAGACAAGGTCTTTCGAGCCTTCCAGATGCTCGCGCTCCCAGGAAAACTGAAACTCTTTGAAGCGGTTTAGCATGGGATAAAGGCCAAAATTCATGGACCCCATGTTCAGAGACGCAACTTCGGGACTGTAGTGTGCTGCGGGTGCGGCCCGCTCGTCCACGCTCATATACGGGCTTCCGCCGGTGGTAATGTTGATCACCGCATCGCTGGACTGCTTGATGCGCGGTAGGAAGTTCGCAAATCCCTCGATACTTTGATCTGGCTGTCCCGTCTCGGGATTTCGCGCGTGAAGATGCAGGATTGCGGCGCCAGCTTCCGCAGCCGCGATCGCCTCTTGCGTGATTTGGTCTGGCGTGATCGGCAAATGCGGGGTCATGGAGGGCGTATGTATCGCGCCGGTGACCGCGCACGTGATGATCACTTTTCCACCCTGGTCGGTACGATTACTCATGCAGGATCTCCCGGTT
>JBCCEP010000525.1:0-2429 GCA_039030215.1 Pseudomonadota bacterium | reverse complement strand
TTGCCAAGCCTTTTCGCATGCCGGACTTCTTCATGATTTCCGGCCTGTTCCTGGGTCTGGTCATTTCCCGGCCCTGGCTTCGGTATATCGACCGCAAGGTTGTTCATTTTGCCTATTTCTATGTTCTATGGATGACCATTCAATTTGCCGCAAAGGCTCCACAGTGGTTGGGCGAAGGCCAGACGCTGGCAGAAGTCTTGCAATTTTGGGCAGTGAGTCTGGTCCAGCCATTTGGCACGCTCTGGTTCATCTATATGCTGCCGATCTTCTTCATCGTCACCCGCCTGATCAAGCGGGTTCCCTGGTTCATCACCCTCGGTTTCGCGGCGATTTTGGAAATTCTGCCAATCCATACCGGATGGCTGTTAGTCGACGAATTTGCCTCTCGCTATGTCTACTTCCTGGCCGGATACATGTTTGCTGCAAACATCTTCCGCCTGGCGGACTGGACTCAGAAGAATGCAAAAATCGCGATCCTCGGACTGATTGTCTGGGCAGTCATCAACGGCATTCTGACATTCACGCCAGTTCCGGAGATGATCACAGACGGCCTCGGACTTGAAGCTGGTTCGATTTACCTGTCCGACTTGCCGCTTGTTTCGCTGGCACTTGGCGCGGCAGGAGCGGTCGCCATCATTCTGACGACGACATTGCTTTCCAACATGAAATGGAGCGCGTTCCTGGCATACATTGGCCGCAACTCGATCGTGGTTTATCTGGCCTTCTTTCTGCCAATGGCCGTCACGCGGATCATCCTGCTCAAATTTGCACCCTTCCTGGATATCGGCACAGTGTCGGCGCTGGTGACTCTTGCGGCTGTCAGCGGTCCGATCATTCTGCATTTGATGATCAATTGGACGGGCTATGGAAAGTTCTTGTTCGAGAGGCCGTCCTGGGCAGTTATTGACAGGCCAAAGGCAACGAAAACGGGTCCTTCGCTACAGCCGGCAGAATAGAACTCTCTGACACTTACTGTGCCAGCGCGGCAACAATTCTGGCCCAGCTGCGCATGCCCTTATGGAAGCTCGGCAGATCATATTTTTCGTTTGGCGAATGAATATTGTCATCCGATAATGAGAATCCGACCAGTAGCGAGTCCATTCCAAGCATGCTCTGAAAGCTGCCAACGACGGGAATTGATCCACCCATGGCGACCAATGCCGTGTCGCGGCCCCACTCGTCCTTCAAGGCTTTCGTCGCCTTTTCCAGCTCGGGCATTTCATAGTTGAGCTGTATCGCACGGCCGCCACCATGTTCCTCAAAGCTTGCCGAGCAATCTTTGGGTAGTCGAGCTGTTACGAAATCCCTGAAACTTTTCCTGATCTTGTCGGGATCCTGGTCGCCCACCAGCCGGAAGGATATTTTCGCCCCTGCTTCTGCAGGGATGACGGTCTTGAAACCCGGATCCGAATATCCACCCCAGATACCGTTTATTTCGCAGGTCGGTCGAGACCACGTCTGTTCCAGTGCACTATAGCCTTTCTCGCCTGCTGGCACCGAAAGCCCGACCTCACCCAACAATGCCGCATCATCTCTGCCCAGATTTTTCCATGTCTCCCTGAGTTCCGCTGGCACCTCAGCGACGCCGTCATAAAATCCTGGCAGCGTCACCGCACCATCCTCATCGCGTAGATCCGCCAGTATTTGTGCGAGGACATTGATCGGATTGGCCGCAGCCGCGCCGTAGTAGCCAGAATGCAGATCGCGATTTGCAGCCGTGATGATGACCTGTTCCCCGACCAGTCCACGAAGGCTTGTGGCAATGGCCGGCGTCTGACTGTCCCACATGGAAGTATCGCAAACCAGCGCGATATCTGCTGTCAGTTCCTTGCGATGGGCTTCCAGAAACGGAATGAGCGATGGTGAACCGGATTCCTCCTCCCCTTCGAACAGGATTGTCACGCCGACCGGAAGTCCGCCCGTCTCTTGTTTCCAGGCCCGCATCGCCTCGACAAACGTCATCAACTGGCCTTTGTCATCGGCGGCACCACGCGCAAATATCCTGCTGACGCCATCGTCCCCCCTTTCGATGACCGGTTCAAACGGCGGGGTGCGCCACAAGTCGATCGGGTCCACCGGTTGCACATCATAATGCCCGTAAAAAAGCACATGCGGCGCGCCCGCCGGCCCGTCATGATGGGCAAGAACCATTGGCTGACCTTCGGTCGGGCTGATTTTCGCGTCAAAACCAATGGATTGCAGGTCCTTCACCAGCCAGTCGGCGGCCAGAACACATTGCGGTCCATAGGCAGGATCGGTCGAAATGCTCTGGATCTTCAGCAATTCGAACAGCCGTTCGATTGCTCCGTCCAGATTATTGTCGAGATTGGTAAGAACCTGATTGAGCGCGTCCATTCTTTGCCTCCGATGGAATTGCCTCACATTCCGCGAATCTTCCGCAGAATCAACGGCTTTTTGCTCAATTTTTC
>JBCCEP010000524.1:0-2437 GCA_039030215.1 Pseudomonadota bacterium | reverse complement strand
TTGGCTATTGCGGGGCGCCGTGCCGCCAAATCACAGCGCGGAAAAACTGGTTCACCCGGATGCAACCGATTAGAGGCGTGGACAGCCTAGCTGATATTGGCTGAGTTGCGTTTACACATCCAGGTCAAGAACCAGAATGCCGTCAATTCCGCCAACAGCATTTTCGACCAGTTGTCCGCCAAGGGCCTGATGTTCGGGATGTTCGGCATAATGTGCCAGCGCTTCCCAGCTGTCGAAATCGATGACAAATCCGTGCATATATCCCCGTTCGATTTCTTCGGGACTTTCTGACCGGCCACCGGTGAAATTATTTGCGCCCGGCAGCTTAAGGGTCAGGTCAGACAAACCTTTGTAAATTTCTGCGATTTTGTCTTCGCCCGTCTCGGGCTGGAATCTGGTGAGTACAATATGGCGGATCATTTTTCTTCCTTGGAGCAACGTCGGACTTACGATTGAATTTCAGCCGCGCGATGCCGCAAAGACAGCCACCATTTCATGAGGAAATATTTACCCGCCGCTGACAGTTGCCGTCAGTTTCATTATTCGGGACAACTCCAAGGAGACATAGTGCAAGCCTCGGGAAAGGTCGAGCCTGCAATTTGGTCAAAGTCAGATATCGAGCTGACAGCCATCCTCTGGCGACGACCGTTCGGGAGTGGAAAGTCATCGCCGCTGACTATTCAACTACAGATACCGCTTGAATCAGGTTTCAGGATCTCTGCTCTGTTGCTCGATCTTCGTCCAGGAGTGCCCCGCCGCCATGACACAGGTCTTGCCTGTGGTCGTGGTCATCACAAGGGTCCAGCTGCCTGAATCCGAAGCGAAGACTTCAAACGCTTCCGTATTGCGCTTCGAAAGACCGACAGCGACTTGTGTTTCGTCATAACGCTTGAGCAGCGACTCGATCAGGCTGTCCCGATCCGCACACGGGAAGGACAACGCATTTGCAGATTGAGGCATCGCCGCCACGCCGATAAACGCGGACGCCGCCACCATCATTACTGTTTTTCTGTATAGTTTTGTCATAGTTGCTCCGTTGGCAGAATTCACGCCATACCAACGGTGCTCTTTGGGGTTGGGCTATCGCCGGTTATGCGGTCAATCTGACTTGTTAATCACGCCAAACAATGCATTCACCTTTAAACAACGCGATCAGTGTCGCGGCAAAAGGGTTAACAAATGGTAAATTATGACGGTTTTATTAAATGGCGGCAAAACTGTTGTTTAAATGCCTCACTGCGCAAATCTGGTAATGCCGCTTCAAATTTCGCGCGTGTTTGAATCTCAGACAAGTTTCTCGAGAACATAGACGCTCGACTTCGAACCAAGCTTCTGAATATGGTCGCCATGTTCGTGGAACCGTTGGCGGACAATCCCCTTTTCCAGCGCGTTGTCCAACCGGGAAGTATAGTCCGGATCTGCAAGGGTGTGCTCATTATAGGAGAAGACAAACAAGCCTCCTGGAGCCAAACAATCCAGCAATGTATCGAAATAAGTAGCAGGTGCCGCCCCGGGAGAAATTGCGCCCATTGCCGTTATTGCCGAATAATCTCCAGGCGCAACATCCGGTTTCTGGTCAGGTTCAGCCTTGAACAATTCCCGGTAGATACCGCGTTCTTCTGCCGTCTCGAGCATTGATTCCGAAAGATCAATGCCGTCGATTACCCTGTACCCGTGTTCTGCTACCGCCATGCCGGACAGGCCAGTGCCGCAGGCAAAATCCAGGATTGGCGCATCACGGTTTGCAAGTTCTGATGCCAGGGCAGACGCGCATCGCGCTGGTGTCATATAACCGTTTTCAATAACGTCCGCATCATAGGTAGCCGCCCAATCTTCATAAAGGTCCTCGACCTCCTGCTGCTTGGTCGTTCGATAAGCCCGTTCAAAGAATTTGTTACACATGTCATAGCTCCCGGATGTTCCGAATAGTGAACGGAAAAACAATCCGGATGCAATAGCTGCATTTCGCTTTTGAAGGGACCTACCCGGCGACTGCGCTTTCAACCAGATTTTCAAACAATCTCGCGACTGCTTCAGCGCCGGGATCGTTATGGCCTGCGAGCTTGATTTCGGCGATGTAGCTTGCCCTGCCCGCCTTTGCCTTGGTGATGGAGGCGGTATGGTCAGCACCGGTCCGTGCAGCTTTTGCGGCAGCACCGAATCCACCAGGCAGCGCTTCAAGTGCAGGAAGCAGCGCATCAATCATCGTCCGATCTCCCGGACGTGCACCACCAACTTGCTGGATCCGATCGAGCCCCGCTCTCAGTGCGCCAATCCCGTCTTGTCCGCTGGCTGAAGCATCGCCAGCTGCCGTGAAGAATATGGCCAGCAAGACACCGGAAGATCCACCCATCGTCTGGCTGAGCTCCAACCCGATTGCACGGTAGAGCTGGGTCAGATCCGCCAGGGGCAAGCGGTCGAAGGCATCGATCAGGGC
>JBCCEP010000523.1:0-2438 GCA_039030215.1 Pseudomonadota bacterium | reverse complement strand
TGCGTTTGGCCGCATAATTTTCAATAAAAGCTATAATGCCGTGAAATTCTTTTACAGAAGGTTTACCAAACGCAGGTCATGGTCCGATATCGGAAATAAATCGAAAACTTGCTGCTGTGTGGGCCATAACCGCTCAATTAGAAGGAATTTTTCGATACACTGCCGGTGATTAAACGATTCGCCCGTGAGCGGGCTCGCAAGCAGGACATCAGATGAAAGATCTTCCAGAACTGTCAGCCATGGATTTGGGCGCATTGTTATGCAGCCGTGTGTGTCATGATATTATTTCGCCGGTCGGGGCAATTGCCAATGGCCTTGAGCTGCTTGACGAGGGTGGCGATGCGGAGACCCGCGACATTGCAATGGACCTGATCCGGTCGTCTGCGACCAATGCGTCTGCGCGCTTGCAATTTGCACGAATTGCCTTTGGTGCCGCAGGTTCTGCCGGATCTGACATTGATACGGGTGATGCTGAAAACGTTGCTCGCGGCTATTTCGCGAATGAGAAGAAGACTGATCTGGAATGGCATGGTGAGCGGGCCTATCTGCCGAAGAACAAGGTCAAGCTGTTGCTGAACCTTCTTCTTGTCGCGATGTCGGCCATTCCGCGCGGCGGAAATGTGGTCTCGAGGATTGAAGACCCGAATGGTGACGTCAAATTCATGGTGACCGCATCAGGCAAGGCTGCGCGATTGCCACCGCTTTTCATGGCGCTGCTCGGAGGCGCACATGAAGAGGCGCTGGATGCGCATGCGGTACAACCCTATTACACTCTGAGGCTTGCCAAGGCAGCGGGCATGGAGGTTACCGCCGTCCTGGAAGGCGAGGACATCGTTTTTATCGCCAGGTAATCAACCTGCTTCCGCGTAATCGGAAAGCGGCGGACAGGTGCAAACGAGATTACGATCACCAAACACATTATCCACGCGGGAAACTGGCGGCCAGAACTTGGAAGCCAAACCGGCGTTTGCAGGATCAACTGCAAGCATACGCGGGTAGGGGTGTGACCAATCATCAGCTGCCAGATCAGCCGCAGTATGGGGTGAATTTACGAGTGGATTGTCGTCAGCAGGCCATTTGCCTGCTTCAATCTCGGCAATTTCCGCACGGATCGCAGCCATGGCATCGATGAACCGGTCGAGTTCTGCCTTGGGTTCGGATTCCGTGGGTTCGATCATCAAGGTTCCGGCAACCGGCCAACTCATCGTTGGTGCATGAAATCCGAAGTCAATCAGGCGCTTAGCGATATCTTCCACCGAGATATTGGCGCTGTCTCGAACCAGTCGCGTATCGATGATGCATTCATGTGCAACATTGCCGTTACGTCCCTTGTACAAAACCGGGAAATAGGGTTCGAGCTTTTTGGCCAGGTAGTTCGCGCTCAAGATTGCGATTTCCGAAGCCTGACGTAAGCCGACCGCCCCCATCATGCGAATATACATCCAGGTTATCGGCAGGATCGACGCAGAGCCCTCCGGAGCGGCGGAGACTGCATGGGTGCCGCCTGTAATTGTGTGCCCCGGCAAATATTCGACAAGATGCGGCGCCACGCCGATCGGTCCGACACCAGGTCCGCCACCACCATGCGGAATGCAGAACGTCTTGTGCAAATTCATGTGGCAGACATCGGCGCCAAAATCGCCTGGCCGTGCCAGTCCGACCAGCGCGTTGAGGTTTGCCCCGTCGAGATAGACCTGACCACCATTGGAATGAACGAGGTCACAGATTTCCTTGATCGCTTCCTCAAAGACACCATGGGTAGAGGGGTAGGTGATCATCAATGCGGCAAGGTTATTGCCGGCAGCTTCTGCCTTGGCGCGCAGATCATCGATGTCGACATTGCCATTTTCGTCGCATTTGACGACCACGACCTGCATGCCTGCCATTTGTGCGGATGCCGGATTGGTCCCGTGTGCCGATTCCGGGATCAGACAGATATTGCGTTCCGTGTCGCCATTGGCCTGATGATAACGATGGATTGCGACCAGGCCCGAAAATTCACCCTGGCTGCCCGCATTTGGCTGGAAGGATACCTTGGCAAAGCCGGTGATCTCCGAAAGCCAATTGTCCAGGTCGTCGATCATTGACTGATAGCCGGACAGATAGTCGTCAGGTGCAAAGGGATGGGCATTGGCAAATTCAGGCCAGCTGACCGGTATCATCTCCGCTGCAGCATTCAATTTCATCGTACATGAACCGAGTGGGATCATTGCCCGGTCGAGCGCCAGATCCTTGTCTGCGAGCACACGCAAAAACCGCATCATTGCGGTCTCGCTCCGGCTTTGATGGAATACTTCCTGGGTCATGAAGCTGGAATCTCTCCCAGCTGAAGAAAGCGGTGCTTCTACAGGATTCGCCAACTGCACGGAGAAAATCTGACAGAGGACTTCGAGGTCTGTTTCGGTCACGGTTTCGTCGAAGGCGACCGAAACGCTGCC
>JBCCEP010000522.1:0-2465 GCA_039030215.1 Pseudomonadota bacterium | reverse complement strand
GATCCCGTCATGCTGGAGGTCTTCAACAACCTGTTCATGTCGATCGCCGAGCAAATGGGCGTCACATTGCAAAACACTGCCTACTCGGTGAACATCAAGGAGCGCCTTGATTTCTCCTGCGCGGTCTTTGCCTCGGATGGGTCGCTGGTCGCCAATGCCCCGCACATGCCGGTTCATCTCGGCTCGATGGATCGCTCGGTTGAAACCGTGATCAAAAAGAACGAGGGCAAGATAAAGCCCGGCGACGTTTTCATCCTCAACGCGCCCTATAATGGCGGAACACACCTCCCCGACATCACGGTCGTGACACCCGTCTTCGACGAGGCAGAAAAGGACATCCTGTTCTATGTCGCGTCTCGCGGTCATCACGCCGACGTTGGTGGCATGGCGCCCGGCTCCGCCACGCCGCGCGCTACCCATGTCGATGAGGAAGGCGTGTTGATCGACAATTTCAAGCTGGTCGATCAGGGCGTCATCCGCGAAAAGGAAATGATCGAAGTGCTGACCAACCACCCCTGGCCGGCACGCAACCCGTCTCAAAACATGGCGGACATCCGGGCCCAGATCGCAGCCAATGAACGTGGCGTGATGGAATTGCGCAAGATGGTCGCGCATTTCGGCCTGGATGTTGTCCAGGCATATATGGGCCATGTCCAGGATAATGCCGAGGAAAGCGTACGGCGCTTCATCGACCGGCTCAACGACTGCGAAGCCTCTTACGAAACCGACACCGGCCAGACAATCCGTGTGAAAATCACCGTCGACCATGACAATCGAACCGCCAGGGTCGACTTTACAGGCACTTCGCCTGCAATGAAAAACAACTTCAATGCGCCCGAACCCGTAACGCGTGCTGCGGTACTTTACGTGTTCAGGCTCATGGTCGAAGCGCCAATCCCGATGAATGCGGGCTGTCTCAAGCCGATCGATATCGTGTTGCCCGACGGATGCATGCTCAAACCCGAATACCCGTCGGCCGTAGTCGCAGGGAACACCGAAACCAGCCAGCATGTTACCAATTGTCTGTTGCAGGCTTTGGGCGCCATGGCCAATGCACAAGGCACGATGAACAATCTGACCTACGGCAATGACCGCTATCAGAACTATGAGACCATCTGCTCTGGTGCTCCGGCTGGACACATGAACGACGGCCGCCGTTTTGCCGGTGCCTCTGCGGTCCATACCCATATGACCAATACCAGGATGACCGACCCGGAAATCCTAGAAATGCGGTTTCCAATCGTGGTCGAGGAATTTTCGATCAGGCCCGATTCCGGCGGCAAGGGCGAATTTGATGGCGGTGACGGCACCAGACGGATATTGCGGTTCATGGAGGACATGGAGTGCGCAATTCTGTCGTCTCACCGCAAACGACCACCATTAGGCATCGCGGGCGGCGGTGATGGGCAACGCGGCCGAACCGAAATCAGGCGCCTCGATGGCACAATCGACGTTTTGGAGCATTGTGATCAGACATCCTGCAAGGCAGGAGAAGCGGTGATTGTAACTCCACCGACCGGAGGCGCGTTTGGTGAAGGAAAACAATGACTTGCTGCAACCGGAGTGCCGTGATTCACCAATAATTTATTCCCTGCGATCGAATTGTTGGCAGCGAACGCCGAAATTGGGATAATAATTGTACCGATCAATATCACCCGCACAGGCATGCTCAATGAATGAACCGGTCCTTCAGTTTGACGTCAAAGCAGAACTGGAAAAATTGTCGCCAGAGGCCCTGCAGCGGATTGTCAATGGCGGCAGCGTTGTGACCGAAAACCTGCGGCTGCTCAAGAAATCGGCGCAAAACCCGGTCGGACAATGCCTTGCGCACCAGGGCACCTTCTATGAGGAAGAACATTTTCCGAAGGGGGATGTCTATGATGCCCAGTCGCATTCCCAATATTATTACCACGCTCACCGGCCGGAAAGCGGGGAGCATGGGCATTTTCATACGTTTCTGCGCGCCAAGGGCATGCGTAAATCTACCAAACCAGCACCTTACAAGGGCCAGGGCGAAAGGCCACTTGGCAAGGATGCGCTCTCGCATATCGTTGCAATATCCATGAACCGCCCAGGGCTGCCGATTGGTCTGTTCACAACCAACCGATGGGTGACAGGGGAAACTTTTTACGGCGCCGGTGATGTAATCGATATGCTGGATCGGTTTGAAGTCGAGCAGAGCTATCCCTGTCTGGCAACCAACCGGTTTCTGACGGGAATGATGCAACTGTTTGCCCCTCAAATTGCCGCCCTGCTGGAAATGCGCGATGAAACGATAAACAGCTGGGCTGAGAATCATCCCGATAGGGATGTATTCGAAGACAGAGAGCTTGAGATCACGTCGATCCTTGAAATCGATATCGATCGCCAGATTTCTGCGGCGAACAAGGAACTAGAATCAAGGAACAAAAATCCAGTTGCCGTGTGATACGCAACTCGGACCAATGTAAAGAAAATTATTTAAG
>JBCCEP010000521.1:0-2471 GCA_039030215.1 Pseudomonadota bacterium | reverse complement strand
CCGCTGCACGTCTTCCACAGTCAAAATGGTACCGGCACCGATCAGGCAATCGGCGCCAAATGCTCTTGAAGCAATTTCAACCGACTTGAAAGCATCCGGAGAATTCAACGGGATTTCAATTGCCTCAAAACCGGCATCAGCAAGTCCAGTAACAATGTCGTGCGTTTCGCCAGGTTCAATGCCACGGAGGATAGCGACCAAATCACGCTTCATTTTTGGCCAGGATGCAGCGGGTTTATTCATGTTTATCCATTCCAGTCCGAACTATTGATACGCTGTCTATACTCATCCGCTGACGACCACGCCGGCATCGATGACCAATGCCTGACCTGTCATCACCGTCGATGCAGCTGAAGCAAGAAACAAGGTAGGCGAGACCATGTCCTGTACGGTCATTTCTGTCTTGAGGCATTGACGGTCGATATGGGATGCAACCGCCTCAGGTGTCGCCCAAAGCTCCCGCTGGCGCTCGGTAAACACCCATCCGGGCATGACCGCATTGACCCGGATGTTGTCCGGCCCCAATTCCCGCGCCAAACTTCGTGTCATCCCGGTTATTGCCGATTTTGTCGCGATGTAAGCCGACATTCCGGCAATGCCGATCATGTAAGAAGTTGAAGAGTAATTGATTATCGTCCCGCCGCCGGATTTTTTCATTCCCGGAGCTACGGCCTGAATCGCAAAGAAATGATGGCGCAGGTTCACATGCATCATTTGGTCAAAGTCAGCTGGGGACATGTCATGCAGATCTTGGCGATTATCCCATGCCGCATTGTTGACCAGCACGGAGATGTCTCCGTTCGCTTCAGCGCATTGTGATATTGCCTGCTGGTAAGCCGGAACATCGCAAACATCACACTCGACGAAGTAAGGTCGGGCTGCAAATTCCGCTTCCAGTTCATCACACAGTTTTTCTGAATTCAGCTTGTCGACAAAACCGACCTTGCACCCCTGTTCCAGAAATCCGCGAACAAGTGCTGCGCCAATGCCGGATCCGCCACCGGAAATGAATACCGACTTTCCCTCCAGATCATGAAAACTGGCTACTGGTTGCGTCATTATGCAGTTTCCTCACTGGCATCGATTGAAATTCCAAGACCGGTCTCAGCGAACAGGGCCGGAAGACCTATTCCGGAGTTTAATACGGTCGCTCCATCCATCACATATCCTTTTGAACCCCTAGGCCATAACGGGTTGGAATTTTCCCGATTTGCCCGGATGACCATCTCGGTGACGGTCTGCAATCGAACGCGATAGATTTGATCGGGCTCCAACCCGTAGACCTTTATATGCGGCGGAAGAGAAGACCTAGGCCGGCCGGTTTGGCAGATTACCAATCTCGCTTTGTTTCTGTCTGGCGAAACCACACAGACACCGGTCAGGTTGGGGTCAATCGTTTCTATCCGGTAGAATTGACCTTTGTGCCAGATATCCCGGTCCCGCTTATGGTGCTTAATCGCATCGCGGATAGTTTCCCGTTCCTCGGCATCTATCGCCGTAATGTCGGCCTCGATTCCCATATGCCCGTACGAAGCCACCAAAGCACGATAGCCGATATGAAGGCCGCGCCCGGAAGTGTGGCTCCATTTCGGTCCGATATGGGCCCCCATGACTTCGGGTGGGAAAAAATAAGTAAAACCATTTTGGATGGCGACACGCTCGACCGCGTCATTGGAATCTGAGGGCCAGAATCGGTGGGCGCGGGTAAGAATACCGTAATCCACCCTGCCGCCACCTGAGGCACAGCTTTCGATTTCCAGTTTAGAATGGGCTGCAAGCAGACGATCGATCAGTTCATAGAGCGCAATTGTCTGACGATAGGCGCTGGCCTGACCACCGGAATCTCCCGGTAGCACATGGTCACGGTTCATATCCCATTTCAGATAGGAAATTCCGTACTCCACAATGAGCGCGCCGAGGCGTTCGAACAGGTAGTCGCTGACTTGTTTGTTCGTCAGATCCAGGATCAGCTGGTTCCTGCCAGTAATCCTGGGATAGTCCTCCAATGCCAGCACCCATTCGGGATGGTGTCGAAACAGGTCCGAATTCGGGTTGATCATTTCAGGCTCGACCCACAATCCGAATTGCATTCCGCGTGATCTCACGTGATCTGCAATGGGACCCAAGCCTTCGGGGTATTTTTCCGGATCGGGATACCAATCGCCAAGGCCAGCGGTGTCGTCGTTACGACCGCGGAACCAGCCGTCATCGACTACAAATCTTTCTGCACCGATTTCAGCAGCCGCATCAGCCAATTCGACGAGCCGCTTCATGTCATGATCGAAATAGATTGCCTCCCAGGTATTGACTGTGACCGGTCTGGGTATTTCTTTGTCGGGAAATTTCAATAGGTTGCGACGGACATGGGCGTGAAACTTCTGGGACATGTCGTTCAGACCGGAATTGGAATAGGCACAATATAGTGTTGGCGTCGTAACGCTTTCGCCTGGCTGCAATTCGCCCTCACCGCT
>JBCCEP010000520.1:0-2471 GCA_039030215.1 Pseudomonadota bacterium | reverse complement strand
CCCAGTTTCAGGAAACCGATGACGGCCGTTACGTGCTGCGCCGAACAAAAGAATCTTGATGTGGCAATTCACATTGTGCCGGATCTTCCGGAAGTTACCGCTGATGAACGGGCGATCAAGCAGATTGTCATCAACCTCGTTTCTAACGCGGTGAAATTCTCAGAAACGGTCGGTCGGATAGAGATTGGATTGACCAGGTCAGGAAGAAATATTTGCCTCACCGTATCTGACAACGGACTTGGTATCTCACCTGAGCATTTGGATAGTCTTGGACTGCCGTTCTATCAGGCAGACAGCAAATATGACCGCAGATATGAGGGTACCGGTCTGGGACTTTCTGTTGTTTGCGGATTGGTCGACCTGCATCATGGCAAGGTCGAGTTTAGTAGCAAGAAGGGAAGCGGAACGACGGTAAAGGTTGTTATTCCGATCAATCCGCCTGACGCCGCACCAGTGCCTGCTTACGAACATCTTGAATTGGTGCAGTCGAATAAGCGACGCACCGCTTGATACCCAGGGGTCGATAGAAATGTTGAAGTACATGCTTGCCGCACTCGGTGAAACCATCCAGGAAAATCCATCAATTGCCGCCGGATCTTGCGTGTTCCTTGTAGCGTTTTCATTAGTGGCGGCAAATGCTCTCTACGCCCAAAATGGCGGCCACCCGGTACCGCTTTGGGCAACACGTGACAGCACAACTACCCAATCGATTAATGTTGGGTCGCGGCATCGGGATACAGCTCGTGTATCTTTTACTGCATTAACATTGGATCGTATTCCGGTTCCGATCATGCGCCCGGAAAACAACGATCCCAAGGCACCTGCATCTTCCCTTGTACGCGAAGCCCAGTCACATCTCGCAGCGCTGGGATATTATCGCGGTGAGATAGACGGCCTATACGGACCCCAGACCAGACAGGCGATCATTTCATTTGAGAACGCTTATGGCTACAGAGCGAGCGGATTGGTGAGCACCTCGCTGTTACGTAACATTGGCGATATTGCCCAAAGCAGCGGCAAGCAGCTTAGCCCTGCCGAAGATCCAATCGATGCCGGGTCCGTTGTCCAGCGATCCAATATTAGTGCTCCGCCAATGGATTCTGCCCGCATTGCAAGAGTGCAAATCGGCCTGATCAATTTCGGTGAGGTCGAGATCGCTGCGGACGGTGTATTGGGTGAAGTAACGAAAGCTGCGATTGTCCGGTTTCAAAAGCGCTACAAACTTCAGGTCACTGGATTGCCTGACGAAGCCATCATCAGAAAATTGGAAGATATAGGCGCACTGAGAAAAAGCTGATCATGCGCCTGCAGAGCCACATCTGGATCTCGGCCTTCATGAAAAAGGAGATGGCTGATGGATGTTATTCGACCATAATTCGTAAAGGCGCATCCGAAGCAGGTGCCATATTTGTGGTTCACAATCATCTCGATGGTACCTGCAGCGTATATTCACAGGCACCGCAAGCCATCTTTGCCGACGAACCGGATCTGGATCGAAGGTTTGAAAAAGTCCAGGATCATGTTGCCGAAGACCAAGCTGCCGAATGGTTGGGCAAACAGAGTTCGTTCGACCCGGATTGCTGGATCGTCGAAACCGAACGCAAGAATGGTACGCCCGATCTACTTGTCATATGAGCTCGAAATCGAGCAGCTATCAGCCGGTTTCCTTGAACTGTTGCGGTTCTTCGTCCGGGGTGATTGGTATCGAAACACGTTCCGATATTTCGCGTCTGCGTGAAGCCACGGCACCCATCAAATTGTTCGGCGCCGATGACTTGCTGGTATCGGATTTTTGCCCGTCAAATTTACCGCCAAGCTTTTCCAGAAATCTGCGGCATTCGGCAAAATCAATCTCGTTTATGATCGTCTTTATGTTGTCATAACAGGTCCTGCTGCTGGCTACCTTTGAATTGAGGAGCAGCAACAATTGTAGCGAGACGACAAATCCTGCGCCCAGCCCCTTGAACAGTACGCACAAATTTTCGGCATCCGGTTCATCCAGTAACCGGCGGACAATGCTGGCTCGAATTCCGCAGTAACTTTCTACTAATTCCGCCAGGCCGTCCTTGCGGCCCTTTCTGGTTACCTGAAGCAATTGAGCTTCTAACGAAAGTTTGGCGTCATATTGAAATGAAGACTGATCAGGGTTGTGGTTTCTACCCAATTTACCGCCGGTCGCAGCCATCTTTACGAGTTGATTCTCGGTGGCGTTCCTGCGGACAGGGCTACTTTTGATCATGTCCGGTTTCTCAATTTGCTCTGAAGTCTTTTGAGTGAATAGATTTGTTGCGGGCATTGCCGCCGCTGCGGGTTGCCTTGACTGCGCCAATGCCGGATTTCGTGCCAGTAGTTCTGCGCATTCCTTTCCACCTGCCTTTTCGAGCGCCTTGGCGCTTTCCTCGCTAAGGTCCATCCTCCGGCAGAGTATTTTAAGATGATCCAGCGAAAGCCTGTCCGCCAGGGTCTTGATG
>JBCCEP010000519.1:0-2483 GCA_039030215.1 Pseudomonadota bacterium | reverse complement strand
TTGCGGGAAGGAACTGCATCTGGCCCAACTCGCCATGACCGGCACCACGCATCTTGGATTTCGACAATTGCCGCGACTGTAGAATTTGCAGCGCGCCATAAAGCTGCGTCTCGAAAAACTCCGAACGCCTGCAATCGTAGGCAAGCGTAGCAAGTGCCGGGAAGATCGGCTTGTCACCAGAGAACCGGCCAAACGCTGTCTCCATACCCCAAATCGCGATCAGGGGTCCAGGCGGCACACCGTAGCGGGCCTCGATTCGGGCCAGAGCAGCAGCATTGTTTTTCTTGTGCCGCTTTCCCTGCTTGATGATGGTCGCAGCACCGCGCTTCTTCATGAATTGGTCAAACGAAAGTTTGAAACTCCGCTGGTTGCGGTCCAGCCGGATTGTATCGGTGGCATATTTCATGCCGGCAAAGGCGTCATCCAGCGTTTGCTTGCGAATGCCATTTGCCATCGCCTCTTTGCGGAATTCGGCGACCCAGGCATTAAATCCCCTGGAATCATTCCCGCATTGTTTCGCAGCATGTGCAGGATTAGCTGCCCCCATCAATATCGCAGCGGCGACGCCGCCAATTAGGCCAGTTGTCAGCAAGCGCATTTTGTTTCCTCAGATCCTGTTTCGGTCCCCGGCAATTCGGACATCATCCACTCACAAGGCAGAAATGCCAAGTGCCTGATATCGTCAAGCCATATCTAGGGTTAACCAGCATTCCCTAAAGTAAGCTTGGTGATGTTAACCGCTGACGGATTAATGCGGCTTTGATATGGCAGGAAAACTTGCGGGCAGCCCAGGAAACCGCCGCCCGCAATCATGAAAACATATCGCTACGCGGCATTGCGCTTCTGCAGCAATCCGCGATTTATCAGTAATTCCGCGATCTGAACCGTATTGAGCGCAGCACCCTTTCGCAGATTGTCCGACACGACCCAGATGTTCAGACCGTTCTCAAGGGTCGAATCTTCACGGATCCTGGAGATATAGGTCGCATCTTCGCCAGCACATTCGACCGGCGTGATGTAACCGCCATCCTCCCGCTTGTCGATGACAAGACAGCCGGGCGCCTCGCGCAGGATTGACCGTGCCTCATCAGCCGAGATCGGATTTTCGAACTCTATATTCACTGCTTCGCTATGACCGACAAATACGGGCACACGGACCGCGGTGCAGCTGACCTTGATGGATTTATCCAGCATCTTCTTGGTTTCTGCGACGATTTTCCACTCTTCCTTGGTGGAGCCATCATCCATGAAGACGTCAATATGCGGAATGACGTTGAACGCTATTCGCTTCGAAAACTTCTTGGCTTCGATCGGATCGGCGACAAATACCGCACGCGTCTGGTTGAACAATTCATCCATCGCCTCCTTGCCCGCACCGGAAACCGACTGATAGGTGGAAACAACAATTCTCTTGATCTTTGCCGCATCATGCAGCGGCTTTAGCGCAACCACCAGCTGCGCTGTCGAGCAGTTCGGATTGGCAATGATGTTCCGCTTCGTGAATCCGTCAATCGCATCCGCATTCACCTCGGGAACAATCAGCGGAACATTTGCGTCATACCGCCATGCCGATGAGTTGTCGATTACAACGCAGCCCTGTGCCGCAATTTTCGGCGACCATTCCTTCGACAGTCCTCCGCCCGCCGACATCAAGGCAATGTCGATCTTGGAAAAATCAAAGCCATCCAATGCTTCGACCTTCAATGTCTTGTCGCCAAACGAGATTTCCTTGCCTTGGCTCCTTCGTGAAGCAAGCGCGTAAACCTTGTCGGCAGGAAATCCGCGCTCTGCCAGAATATCCAGCATCTCGGTTCCCACATTGCCGGTTGCCCCGACGATTGCAATTACGTATCCCATGTCTCTTTCCTGGTCCTGATATTCACTGGACGCTCCAGCTGTTCCCCCTTTGGTAACGGCCGTTTGCGCATGCTGAACGGCCACCTCCCCGGCTCATTTCCAGGGAGAACTGCGGAAACATGCCGGAGGATTAGATCCCGGTCGTTTTTTTCGTAGATTTCTTGGTCGTTTCCATCGTGCCCATTTCATTTGCCGGGCACAAACCGTCATTCAGCGGAGCGCCATGCGCCCCGGCAGCAATTCGATACCAATCGTGGTATGACGTGTTCATTGACATGCTCCAAATACGGTGCGCCGTATATGGTCGTTTTGCCGTTGAGAGTCAATTGCCATCCTGCATCAGGCATTCCCTGGGAATTCAAAACCCGAAGTAAGCAATTATTTTTTCAGATACAGCTTCATGAGCGAGCCCGCGATGTCGTCAAAGGCAGCCACGAGTTTGCCCCTGTCAGCTGCATCGAAAAAATAGGCCGGGGAGGTTGCGCATCTTTTCAGGAGTTTCTTGGTCTCTGAAGATACGGTGGTGCCGAAGGAAAGCGTATAGATGGAAACACCCGTCTTCTTGATCGAATTGCACAATTCTGCCGTCCAGGCATCTGATTGTGAATAATCCGTCCCGTTGTGAA
>JBCCEP010000518.1:0-2506 GCA_039030215.1 Pseudomonadota bacterium | reverse complement strand
TGTCGCTCTGGGTTGAGGGGCTTGGCCTAAGCGGTATGCATATCGTGATCGCATTCCTTGTGATCTTCATTATCCTTGGAATGTTCATGGATGGTTTTGCCATTCTGGTGCTGACCGTGCCGCTCATTCAGCCGATCATCGAACCGTTGGGGATCGACATGATCTGGTTCGGAGTGTTGATGGTCATCGTTCTGGAGATGGGACTGATTTCTCCACCGGTCGGTGTGAATGTATTTGTTGTGAAGGGAATAGCCGAGGGCGTCCCGCTCAATACGATATTCCGAGGAATCTGGCCATTCTGGTTTGCCATGCTGGCAGCGGTAATTATCGTGCTGACGTTCCCGCAGGTGGCCTTGCTGCTGCCCAATACTATGTTCGGCTAGGTTGATTTAGGTCTGAATTCAAAACCGGCGGATTGTCATATCAATGCAGTGTAGACGAGCCTGAAGCCCAATGCCGTCAGCAGTGCCAGGATCGTCAGATCGAATACTTTCGGTGACATGCGTTTCGCGATGAATGCTCCCAATGGCAATGCCCCTAACATGGGAATCAACGACGCGGCGCTAAGTGCCAGCAACTGGGCGTTTAGCAGTCCATAAGCATACAGTGCGGGCAGTTGGCCTACTGACATGGCTGAAAAGAACGTCGAAACGGTGACAATGAATACCGGTCTTTCCAATCGCATGGCATTGAGAAAACTGACTGCGATTGGTGCCGATATTCCTGCCGCACCTTGAAGAATGCCACCGCCAATTCCCATTGGCAGCACGAGTTTCTTGGCCCGGTCAAATTCAAGACGAAAGGTTGGGCTGGCGATACGTAGCCCGACATAGGCAAATACCGCGCAAGCCAGCAATAATGAAAGGAAACGAACAGGCAATAGTGCCAACATGGCGGTACCCAATATAGCGCCAATGGCTCCCGCCACAGCAAAATTCCGCGCGAAGTGCTCTGGCAAGCGGTATTGGCGATATTGATAAACCTGCCAAAGATTTGTGATGAGATTTGGTGTCGCCATGATAATCACAGCCAGGCGCACATCAAAGAAGGCGGCCATGACCGGCACGGCGACGATGGGCGTTCCTGCTCCGGTCGCACCCTTCAAGATGCCACCCAGCGATAGTGCGGCAAATATGACGAATAACGATAATGGACTTAACTCGGGCATCATGGAAAACTGGTTGGCGCCAAAGGGAAGGATAAGTCAAGTCATGGCATGCCAAAATGCATGATGTTCTGATTTCCGGAGGAGGTCCTGTCGGTCTTGGACTGGCAATCGAACTTGCAAGCCGGGGCATTGATGTTGCGGTCGTGGAGCGCAGCGAAAGCCCGTCGCCGATCCCCAAGGGCCAGAACCTGACCCAGCGAACCATGGAACATATGCAGGTCTGGGGTGTCGAAGAAGAACTCAGGGCGGCAAAGACCATCCCCAAAGGCTTTGGTCTGGGTGGACTTACGGCCTATGGATCGCTTCTGAGCGGCTATCATTATGACTGGTACAAGCGAGCTGCGGTTCGACCCTACTATTACACTGACAATGAACGCCTTCCCCAATATGCGACTGAGGTCGTGTTGCGGGCGCGCGCCCGATCCTTACCCAATATCAAAATCCATTATGGCTGGAAGACGGAGGAAGCCGGGCAGGATAAGAGTTCTGCCTGGTTGACCGCAATAAAAGACGGGGAAACGCTTGAGCTGACCGGGCGTTATCTCGTCGGATGTGACGGAAGCAGATCGATGATCCGTCAATCGGCCGGTATCAGCGAAACCAGCAACGATCATGAGAGGCTGATGGTGCTGATCGTGTTCGAGTCTCCGGCGTTCTTCAAGCTGGTGGAGCAGTTTGCCGACAAGCAGTTCTATAATGTCCTGCATCCCGATCTTGATGGCTACTGGATGTTTTTCGGTATGGTCGAATGGGGAAAGTCCTTCTTTTTTCACGCACCCGTTCCACCCGGGACCAATCGTGAAAATTTCGATTTCAAGGCGCTGATTCACCGTGCCGTTGGAACCGATTTCGAGCTTGATCTGGTTTCTGTCGGGTTTTGGGACCTGCGCATTTCGGTTGCTGATCAATATCGGGCGGATCGGATCTTCATTGCCGGTGATGCCGCGCACAGCCATCCACCCTATGGTGGGTATGGAATCAATACCGGGTTTGAGGATGCCCGTAATCTTGGTTGGAAACTGGCAGCTACGCTGCAGGGGTGGGGTGGGCCTAAACTACTCGACAGTTATGAGGCGGAGCGAAAGCCGGTCTTTGAGTCCACCGCTCGCGATTTTATTGACGCCTTCATCCGTGAGGATCGCGATTTTGTGCGTAAGTTCGATCCGGAGGTTGATCGCGCAGCTTTCGAGGTCGCCTGGGCGAAGAGATCAATAGGGAGCGCCGGCAAGGGGGTCGAGACCTTTGCCCCGCACTATGGAGGGTCGTCGATCGTCCTGGGCAGTCAGGATGCAAGACCTTCTGCGAAGGGCATTCATGATTTCAATATCCGGCCGGGTC
>JBCCEP010000517.1:0-2521 GCA_039030215.1 Pseudomonadota bacterium | reverse complement strand
TTGGCTTAAACGATGAAAACATACCGAGCATGTCGTCAATAACCAGTATCTGCCCATCACAGGCGCTGGACGCTCCGATACCTATTGTCGGAACATCTACACTATCTGTAATCCTTGCTGCCAGTGTCTGCGGCACCTTCTCGATCACGATTCAGAAGGCACCAGCATCAGTAACCGCCTGTGCGTCTTCAATCACGGCTACCTGCTCTTCGCCCCTGCCCTGCACACTATATCCACCGAGCGTGTTCACAGATTGCGGCGTCAATCCGATATGCGCCATGACAGGAATACCGCGCTCGACGAGGAAGCTGATTGTATCAGCCATGCGTCTTCCGCCTTCTATCTTCACGGCGTCACATCCCGTTTCAGACATTACCCTGGATGCATTTGAAAATGCCTGTTGAGGGCTGGCTTCATAGGTACCGAACGGCATGTCAACGACAAGCAGAGCCCGGCTTGCGCCCCTACGCACCGCCTTGGCATGCATGATCATCATTTCCAGCGAGACCCCCAGCGTGGATGGCAATCCGTGGAGCACCATGCCGACGCTGTCTCCGACTAGCAGCAGATCACAATATTCATCGGCAATTTCCGCCATTGGCGTCGTATAGGCCGTCAAGCAGACGATCGGTACGCCACCCTTCTTTTCTCGAACGGAATTCGCCGTTATCCCCATGTGCTTGATTGACGAGCTCAATCAACTTCTCCGGAAGTAAAGTACTTAACGCTTATCGTAATATGTTCGGCTATTCGAAACCGACCCTGGCAACATCCAGACTGAATATGCCGGCACCCCCATGACACCAAATCAATTCATCTGTCGGTGCTGGAATAGCACAAATTTCAGAACTGTACAGTTTTCGGGGTCATTTTTGCCTGCCGTTCAATCTTGAAGACATGGCTGTAAAGCTGGGCAACCCATTGCTTGCCCTCAATTGTTTGTTCCAGATAACGGATCGCAGGGCCAATCAGCGGCTGTACCTGCGACCAGAAAAATTCCGGATAGCGTTCGATCAAATCCGCCGAAGAGTTGTAACCCAATTGACGCGCCATGCCGGATTCGACAAATTCCTGATACAGCGCATTTATCTTGCGATGATAGTACGGGTCGCCCATCTGGCCGATAAGATCGGCTGCCCGCACGAGCGCAGCTTCGCTGTCTGTTTCCAGAAACCGCTCCTCGTTTGGCACCGGAAATCGTGTGAAATCAACACATTCAGCAATCCGGTCCTCATCAATAATCGGGGAATTCAAGAAACGCTCTCGCGCATAGACCATTCCACGGTCGACGTGGTAAGGCGTCAGGAAGGCGTCCGATGACCCCGCGGGCGGCCGGATTGTTTCACCGTCCGCGTTTATTACAACTTCGTCGTCATTATCCCCGCTGCATATGCCTCGCGCATAGCCGATATCATGGACCAGAAGCGCAACGGTATAATGCACCCAGTCTTCCGGATACAGCGATTCTGAAACCAGCCGTCCCCGCATAATTTGCTGGCCAACCAGCGTGACCATCATGGTGTGCTCGGCATTGTGATAAAGCGCATCAGAATTGCCCAATCGCTCAAGCACCAATCGTGCGGCACCTCCCAGATAGGCGGCATACTCCGGATTGCGTCCTGAAAAATATTGCAGATAGGTCGCGGAAAGATGGTCGCCGAATGCAGCTGCCACGACCGATGTTGGGTTAAACATGCGAAGTCCCCGGGGTCCCTGCCCCAACCTGGTTGATTATCAAATCTGTATTCCAGGGAATTTATCCTGGAGCCCCTAAGAGTATCTTCATGGCATAAGGTCGTCGGTGTCAAGGAGGGGTTTGGGTCAGAAAACGCAAATTGTGAGGTCGATTCAAAGGCGCTAACCATCACCGAGGATTGGTAAATCGGATGATGTCATCTAGATGGCGACCCACGCTGCTAACGTTGGGCTCACAATCGATGCGAAACCGACATCAGCCAGTTTGGTTGACCATCTATTCTCCGACCCAATCCTGACGCGTCATGCCAATGAATCCTAGTTGGTCCGGATCTTTGACATTCCTCCGCAAGATATCGGCCAGACTTGCAGTATTTTTGATCTGGTTCATTCCATATTCTGTAAACGTAGATTCCTTGAAAACATGCTCGGACAGCAGTGGATTGGTTAGCGCCTGGGAAAAGGCATCAACGGCTACAAGACTAAGAATTGTGCGTGGAAGCGGTGAGTTGGGCACTCGGTCTTCAGCGAACAGGCCGATGAAAAACTCTACATCTCCAACTTTGCTCTTATACAATTGATTGAGCAGATCCTGGGCGTCTTTATTGCTGGTAATGTCGCTCATCGATTTCAACGGTTTTCGCTGCATGTAGACGACATAGTCGTTAAATGGTGACAGTTCGCAGACACGGTCGTGCAAAATGGACTGTTCCTCGACCTCGAGCAGTGTACCTGTCGTGTTGAAAAGCCCGAGTTCGCCGGCCGGTTGGGCACTCATATCCTCATATGCGCGGGCAAGGCCCGTTGCCAGGAGCGGTTGATTGTT
>JBCCEP010000516.1:0-2521 GCA_039030215.1 Pseudomonadota bacterium | reverse complement strand
GAATGGGATACGGCGCCGCAATCGCAGTTGTTCTGTTCTTCATCATGCTCTTCTTCATCGCCTACTTCTTATGGTCGATGTGGCGCGAGGAAACCGGCAGATGAGCATCGCATTTCGCGAAAAAGTGGCTTCGATATGCAATCCTCTTCCCGGGGCAGAGTGTTCAGACCCTTGGGGCGGTGGGCACGACGCCTGGAAAGTCGGTGGCAAGATGTTCGCAAGTATTGGCGCCGTAGATCCTGGTGTTTGCGTCAAGACGCCGGACATTGAAACATCTGCGATGTTGATCGACGCCGGAGTCGGCACGAAAGCCCCATACTTCCACAAAAGTTGGATCAAGCTGCCTGAAACATCTCCTAAGGACGAGCTTCGGCACAGAATCCACATTTCCTACGATACAGTTCGTGCTGGACTGACCAAGAAGGCGCAAGCTTCCCTACCTGAAAGAGAGGATGTCTGAGCTATGTTTCCTAGACCAATTCAGACTGCGTCGCCCGGAATTCAAACGGCCTACAAGACGTTACTGCCGATCTCGCTGATTTTGTGGTTGTTGCCGTTGCTTGCCGTGGCAGTTTTCTCGATCAAGCCAGATACCGACTTTACGCAGGGCAACTATTGGGGCGCACCGGGCTCATTCGAGCTCGTGAGCAACTACGGGCAAGTATTTTTCAACTCCGACATGCCGCGATACATGCTCAATTCTGTATTGATCACAGTGCCCACAGTTATTGGTGCGGTCGCTCTTTCAGCAATGGCGGGTTTCGCGCTCGGCATCTATCGGTTTAAGTCTAACTTGCTGATATTCTTCATGTTTGTCGCTGGAAACTTTGTCCCATTTCAGATTTTGATGGTTCCGGTTCGCGACCTGACTTTGGACATGGGCCTTTACAACACGAAGACAGGGCTGGTTCTCTTTCACATCGCGTTTCAGACGGGCTTTTGCACGCTCTTTATGCGCAACTTTATCCGGCAACTGCCCTTCCCCCTCATCGAGGCGGCACGAGTTGAAGGCGTCGCAGAATGGCGCATCTTTTGGTATGTTGTTTTGCCACTGATGAAGCCCGCGCTTGCTGCTTTGGCTGTTCTGATTTTCACGTTCATTTGGAATGACTACTTCTGGGCTGTAGTCCTGACGCAGGGGCCGGAAAGTCAGCCTGTCACGGCGGGCATTACAAGTTTCAACGCTCAGTTTCGAGCCGCCTATCATCTGATGAGTGCTGGTTCGATTGTCGCTGCCTTGCCACCGGTCTTGATGTTCTTCCTCATGCAGAAGCATTTTATCGCAGGCTTAACACTGGGTGCTGTCAAATAATGCAATGCTGGCGACTGGATGACGGTCGCCAGACGCTTGTGCTGGCGGCTCAACGCGAACGTTTACCTGAAGTCGTTTACTGGGGCTCTCCGCTACCGGCTTTGGAAGATCTGGACACACTCGCAAAGTCTCACCGACTTGATGTTACTGGTGGAATGCTCGACGAAAATCCAGACCTGTCGATCTGCCCAGAGGCTGTTCGCACATTCCCGGGACAACCCGGTCTCATCCTGCGGGCATTCGATGGAACACCGCTTCTTCCCAAGTTTTGTTTTGTCAGCGAAGAGGTCAGCGACGTAAAGTTGTCCCTGTCTTACTCTGACGACGCGAACCGGTTGAAATACACGGCCCTGATCGGTCTCGATCCGGAAACCCACGTTTTGACGCTAAGTGCCGAGCTGGCTTCGGATGAACCCGTTCATCTGCATTGGTTATCAGCACCGGTCCTACCTGCCCCGCAGCATTCCGACGATATGATTGACGTCTCGGGGCGTTGGTGCGGCGAATTCCAATTGAACCGCACCGCTTGGTCTCCCGGTATTCGCTATCGGGAAAACCGAACAGGGCGCACCGGTCACGAACACTTTCCTGCCCTACTGGTACCAGGACGGGGGGCCACAAACACCCAAGGAGAAGCCTGGGGATTTCACTATGGCTGGTCCGGAGGGCACCGTATGGTTGCCGAGGAACTGCCGGATGGGCGGCGCCAGATCCAATTTGGCCATGCCGCACGCATGGAAACTGCGCCGTCCACGAACTTCAAGACAGCGCCTCTCTATGCCGTATATTCGTCGGACGGGTTGAACGGAATATCGGTTAGTTTTCAAAGGCATCTCCGAGATCGAATTGTGAACTGGACGCATTCAGACAGACCACGCCCTGTGCACTATAACTGTTGGGAAGCCGTATACTTTGATCACAAACTTGATGTTTTAAAAGACATTGCCGGGCGCGCGGCAGAACTGGGTGCCGAAAGGTTTGTTTTGGATGATGGGTGGTTCGGTCAACGCGATGACGACACGTCATCGCTCAGCGATTGGGAAGTAGACACCAGGAAGTATCCAGAAGGGCTGCACCCCCTTATCGACCACGTGCATGAATTGGGTATGACATTTGGAATTTGGTTCGAGCCGGAAATGATCAACCAGAAGTCCAATGTCTTCAGAGACAACCCTGAATGGGCTCTAGGTTCAGAAGATCAGATCTTGG
>JBCCEP010000515.1:0-2523 GCA_039030215.1 Pseudomonadota bacterium | reverse complement strand
TCGATGTTGAAAAGGCAGCTCTTGAATCTTTTGCAGAAATTGGCGGTCACCCGGCAAGTTCCGCTGGCAAGGTCATTGCAAATAGCGAAGTAACACTTGTCGCATTGCCATCGATAGCTGCGCTTGAGAGCTCAATTGGCGGTTCGCAAGGCATGGTATCTGCAGCTGGCCCGGATCATGTCATCTGTGAGATGAGCACGCTTTCCCTTGCCGCCAAGGAACAAGCGCGTTCTGAATTGGCTGCAAATGGCGCAAACTTGCTGGATTGCCCGGTAAGTGGCACCGGCGCGCAGGCGGCAGAAGGCGATCTGGTCATCTATGCAAGCGGTGACGAAGCGAGCTTTGATAAAGCTCATCCGGTTCTCGATGCACTCGGGCGAAAGACGACCTATGTCGGAGAATTCGGTACCGGGACCAAACTGAAATTCGTCGCCAATCTGCTCGTCACGATTCACAATATTGCAGCAGGCGAGGCATTGTTGCTAGCTGAACGTTCCGGTCTTGAATTGGATATGGTGTACGATGCGATATCGTCGGGAGCCGGGACTTCCAGAATGTTTGAAGTTCGTGGCCCGATGATGGTTGCTGACAATTACGAACCTGCAACCATGAAACAGGACATCTTCATAAAGGATGTTGAGCTCATTCTTCAACATGCAAGAGAAACGAATACGCCAACGCCACTACTCGCGGCCAGTTTGCCGATCTATCTTGCTTCCTTGGCGCAGGGTCGAGGTAAGCAGGATACGGCTTCTGTATTTGCAACTCTTCGTAAGTTAGCTGAAAATATTACTACCAAAAATCAAAAGTAAAAAGCCCAAATTTAATATCATAAAATTCTAATAATTAGTACGAAAACCCCTAGTTAGACTATGTTTCGACAATAATTTAAATATTACCAAACATAGTTAATCGTTCATTAACTGATTCTCTGCTCAATATGCAGCAATTGCCTAGCTTAGGTGCAACCTTGTTTGGTAATTATTGACTTAATTTCTTGCGTAGTGGCCGGGGGCATCGGTGCGACGCAGGTTATGGCTGGCTGCGGGCACTGTGGATTTACGATTAACAGAGACAAAACATAGCGTTAACGGGAAATCCATCTCACTCAAGTATTGTGCAGCGGTTAGCGTTCACCTTTAGAATGGAGCGCATCGGTGAGAACAATAATAATAATATCGACGGCGGCGCTAGTTGGATTTGCAGGAAATACGCAGGCAGGGGGCTTTGCAAACGAGTCATTGAACTCAACCGGACCGCTATTCAACTACAAGAGATTTGTTATCCAGGGGTCGGCGGCTTATGTGAAGCCGAACCGGGATTACGAGAATGCAACCGGGACTAATCAGATTGGCACGCCGGTAAACGATTCTTCGTCAAGCAGTGCAGTAGCCAATTACAAGGTCGTCGACGGAGAATTGAAATTCGCGATGGACGATCATGTCGATTGCATGCTGCAGGCAAATGAACCTTGGAAACTGAGGAATGAAGTTTCCGATTCATTTAACGGCCGTTTCGAACAGAAGAAGTTTTTCATAGATTCGCTCGGTCTGAATGCAATCTGCTCATACAAGACGCCGGTTTCCGAAAGGGGATTGGTGCGCTTTATTGGTGGCCTTCGGACAACAGACCTGGAAGCCACGCGGGAAAACTCTATCATCGGCGCTGCGGTTCCAGGTGTTCCTGCACCACTTGCAGGTCTGGAATTTACCAACAAATACTCTTTTGAAAGCAATAATCGCGCCTTGGGATACAGGTTGGGAGTTTCATACGAGATTCCATCCATCCTGCTTCGGGCGCAATTGATTTATGATTCCCCTATCAACTCGGAACTGAGCGGCACGCAGAAAATATTCGGCAACGGCTTGACGATCATGCCTTCGACTCCGGTTACCACCGAGGTCGAACTTCCGCAAAGCATCACCGCGCGCTTCCAATCAGGCATTAATGACACGACATTGATATTTGCCGCTGTGCGTTGGCAGGAATGGGGCGCAATTCCAGGGTTTGACATCAGGTCTTCGGCCAATCCTGCACTTAACCGCACACTCGAGACCGGCTGGAATGACGGCTGGACAATTGAGGGTGGCATGCAGAAGAAATTGACAGAGGATTTGGGCCTTTCGACTTCCGTCACATGGAAACAGGGGATCGGTGGCATATACACCGACAGCTGGAAATTTGCCGCAGGCATTTCTTACGATCTGGATGAAAACTGGCGCGTAAGTGTTGGTGGCAGCGCATCCCTTCTGACAGACGATCATGAGGTTTCAAATGGCGCCGGTGCAGGTCTGTCATCCAGTTCCTACGATCAGGGAGATGATTGGGCCTATGCGTTCGGGATCAAGTTGCAATATGCGATACGCTAGTTCGTTCGAACAAGTCTTCAAATTTATAGATGATCTGGATTTGGATAATCGGGAAATGTTTGCAGTTTTGCACAGAATTCAATTTCAATTAGAACTTAAACTGTGATTGATATTGTACTTAAATTCTTGATCAAGCTATAAAACATGTAATGTG
>JBCCEP010000514.1:0-2530 GCA_039030215.1 Pseudomonadota bacterium | reverse complement strand
TATCTGGGAGTCCCGGTCGCCTATGGCGGAATGGACCGGTTCGACTCCGAGCTTGCATTTGAACTCATGCAGGACATGGAAGTGGCAAATGCTTTCATACCGCCGACGGCACTCCGCTTGATGAAGACCGTCGAGAATCCTGGTAAGCGGTTTGACCTGAATCTTCGTACCATTGGCTCTGGTGGCGAAAGCCTGGGCAAGGAGACACTGACCTGGGCACAATCCGAACTTGGACTTGTCGTCAATGAGTTCTACGGACAGACGGAGTGCAATCTCGTGCTCAGTTCGTGTCATGCCATTGGGGTGTTGCGCCCAGGCGCGATCGGGAAACCCGTTCCTGGTCACGTTGTTGGTGTTGTCAGACCGGATGGCAGCCTTTGCGAAATCGGTGAGCGGGGCGAAGTGGCCGTCAAAGCGCCTGATCCGGTGATGTTTCTCGGCTACTGGGAGGACGAAAAGGCGACAGACAATAAATTTGTCGGTAGCTGGATGCTGACGGGAGACCAATGTGTCGTGGATGAAGACGGCTATTTTCAGTTTGTCGGGCGCGATGACGACATTATCAATTCAGCCGGTTATCGGGTCGGTCCTGGTGAAATCGAGGACTGCCTGATGACACATGACGGGGTCAAACTCGCTGCGGCGGTCGGGAAACCGGACAGTTTGAGGACTGAAATCGTCAAAGCCTATGTTGTGTTGGCCGATGAAACTGAATCGTCAGATCGTTTGCTTGAGGACATCAAACGTCATGTAAAGGCACGATTGGCGGCGAACATCTATCCGCGTGAAATCGAGGTTGTGGAGGAAATTCCACTGACGACAACCGGCAAGGTAATCCGAAGAGTTTTTCGTGAAAGGGCACGGAACGAAGCCGGTCCAGTCTAGTTTCCAAGAATTAGCTGCGGCGAAGCAGCCGCTTGGCGAAATTGCGAGCCGCCGATTTTCGGTCAAGCGCTCTTTCCAGACCTGATACCTTGTGATCGCCCAGCTCATTTGCCGAGACGATCAAGGTGCCCAGTTTGAGGCGATCCGACCAAAGGCGGTTAATGACCGAGTCGGGTGCCGCAAGTGAATCCGCGAAGCTGAATCCGGGCGTGCACAGCATATCCTTGGTTGCGTGCATGAGAAGTTGTATTCCCGGCGCAAATACCTGGTAGTTCTCGTCATAGGCGATCTTCCAGGGATAGTAGCGGGTTCCGGATTTCAGCACGATCAGTGAGGCAATCGATCTGCCATCAAGACGCATTGAATAGACAGTCGCACGTCTTTGCCGCGCCAATTGGCCGACCGCCTGACGCGCGAAGGCTGCGGTCTTTCGGATCGCGTGCATTGCGGTTCGTCGTTGTCCCTTCCAGCCGCGGAGTTCGAGTAATAGAAACTCCTCGAAACGTGTTAGTACGCTTTCAAAATCTGTTGCCTTTTCGAAGTCCAGACTACCAATCTCCCTCAGCTTTCGAAGCTGTGCGTTCAATTGCCTGCGTCTTTTTGATGTGAGGTTACGTTTCATGAACGCTTCACCTGGATCTTCAGCCTCGTATATCGGATGAAGAATGGCGCGTTCGACTTCACTCGTTACGCGGAGCTGAAACCCATGTTTGGCAAGTGCATCGGTCAGTTTGCGGGCTGAAAACTCCTCATATGGGAAGTCCTCGAACAGCACTGGAAGTTTGTTCACTTCGCTCAGCTTTGAAAAGAGTCCGGCAAATCTATCGCTGATTTCGTCTATGTCGTCCCGTTCTACCAAAGGCAGAGACAATGGTGCGTAGGGGTGGCTGGCGGCCCGAAACACCGGTTTTGGCGGAAATCCTGCTTTTTCGATATTGACCGGAAAATACAAACGAACGGCAGTTTCCTCGCCCAATGTTTCGGTCAAGAAGATTTGCTGTGTGGACGGCGGCATGATCCGGTTCTGTGCGGCGGCCTGAAATTCGGATTCGAAGAACAGGTTCACGCCGCCGGAAAGGCTGGATAGGCTATGAATGTCGGAGATGAAGCTGTCGGAAAACTCCATCTCACGAAGATGCAAGCGCCAAAGGCTTGAACCGATTGTTTCCTCGGCGACAACAATATCGGTTGAGGGCGTGTTCTCTAGATTACGCTCATTCTCGACGTTTGCTTGTGGCATCAACGGAAAATTCGTTGTGGTCTTTGTCATTGTGCAGCCTTTGGGGAGAGACGTTTTCGTGCGGGGATGATGAAGATGTGCAAGTCCAGCCGTCTTTTTGCCGCGGCGTAAAGGGCTGCGGATTCAAATGCCAATGCCAGTGTCGTCGCTGTTGCGGCACCCTTCAATCCGAAAGCCGGGATCAATGCCCAGTTCAGGACGCAGTTTACATAGAAGGTGAGGCCGTAGATCAGCGCGCAGTTCTTTTGTTCGCCGGACATTGTCAGAACGCTTTCGGCTGCGCCGACGCTGGAGCGGATAATCACGCCAAGTGCCAGTATCCATAACAGGCTGGTACCTTCGACAAAGGCCTCTCCGAACAACATCAGGAAATATTTGCCGGTCAGGACCATCATGACGGCAAAG
>JBCCEP010000513.1:0-2554 GCA_039030215.1 Pseudomonadota bacterium | reverse complement strand
GTCGCCGCCACCGTTCAGGTGCTCAACAGCAAGTTTGTATGCACGAAGCTCGTCTGCACCTTCATCCGCATAAGGGCCGGACTGAGGTACGTTGAAACCAAGTGTTACAGTGCCGCCTTTAGGCTCGTTGGTATACGCATTTGCAGAATTGGTGATGATCGTTGGCATAGCAAGGCCGGCACCGACAGCGGCACCAGTCTTGATCAACCCACGACGTGTGAGTTCAAATTTGGACATGGATTTCCTCCCAAGTTACGCTTTTCAGATACGCATGTATCGCGAAAACAGCTACAAAAATAGCTATCGTGAGAGAACATCACTTATCCGTGCATTTCTATAGGACTTTAGTGGAACGGCTGAAACAAAGTCCGATCAGGGGATAATTTTTAAATAATACAACCACTTATCGAAGCCCGCATGTGCGGAAACTCATTATCCGGCCAGCCATCCATCGGTGCCGCAAAACGAGAATCGATAATCTGGACGACCGTCAGCTGATTTTGGTTGTCACCATCCCAAACTGATTGCAAACTGGACGATCAATCAATTGGTGATCGACACAATGAAATATGTCAGCGAATTCCCGAGAACGATAAAAGAAACCCCTGACATGGGCATCACCATGCCCGATGGTACCCGGCTCTCCGCCCGGGTTTGGATGCCGGACGATGCGGAAGAAAATCCGGTTCCCGCCATCCTTGAGCTGATCCCGTACCGAAAACGGGACGGAACGATTGAGCGCGATGAAATCGGTCATCCCTGGTTTGCCGGAAACGGATTTGCAAGCGTCCGGGTGGACATACGCGGCAATGGTGAATCCGAAGGCCTGATGACAGATGAGTATACGCAACAGGAGTTGCAGGACGGTCGCGATATTATCAAGTGGCTTTCCGAGCAGCCCTGGTGCAACGGCAACGTCGGCATGATGGGAATATCCTGGGGCGGATTCAACGGTCTTCAGGTTGCCGCCCTCAATCCGCCTGCACTGAAGGCCATCATTACCGTCTGCTCCACCGTAGACCGCTATGCAGATGACATCCACTACAAGGGCGGTTGCATGCTCGGCGAAAATTTCGGTTGGGCAACACAGATGCTTTCCTACTCATCCCGCCCACCTGATCCAAAGCTGGTGGGTGATAATTTCTGGCTCGAAATGTGGAAGCACCGGCTTGACAACATGCCCTTCAACTGGCGCGAGTGGCATCGGCACCAACATCGCGATGACTACTGGAAACACGGGTCCGTCTGCGAAAATTATTCCGCGATCAAGGCAGCTGTTCTTTCCATCGGCGGATGGCATGACGGCTACCGCAACACGATTTCCCATCTGGTTGAAAATCTTGATGCACCGGTAAAGGGCATTGTCGGGCCATGGATACACAAGTATCCGCACTACGCCGGTCCCCAACCGGCGATCGGCTTTCTGCAGGAAGCCAAGCGCTGGTGGGACAAGTGGCTTTACGACAAGGACACAGGGGTGGAAGATGATCCCGCCTATCGCACCTGGTTGATGGATTCCCTGCCGCCAAAACGCTGGTGGGACGAACGGCCTGGACGCTGGATTGCTGAAGAGACCTGGCCATCGCCCGACATTGAAATGATCAGCCTGCACCTTGGTGACAGCGGGCTTACCAGTAAGCCCGGCAGTGTAAACCAAACCATCTCGTCAACTGCTGATTGCGGGATGGCATCGGGCGAGTATTTCCCGTTTGCCTTTTCGGACGAATTCCCCGATGAGCAGAGCCATGACGATGAGCGGTCACTCTGTTTTGACGGGGAAACCCTTGATGAAGCGATTGATATTGTTGGCGCTCCGACTTTCAAGGCACGGATTTCCTCAGACAAGCCGGATGCGCAGATTTGTGTGCGTCTGTGTGACCTGCGCCCGGACGGCACATCTGCTTTCATCACCTATGGCGTTTTCAATCTGACACATCACACATCTCACGAATTCCCGGAAGCATTGACACCTGGCGAAACCATTAAGGTTGAGTTTTCGCTTGACCAGATTGCCTATCGCATTCCGGCCGGCCATCGTTTGCGGGTCGCCGTTTCGAATGCATATTGGCCGCTGATCTGGCCTTCGCCGGAACAAGCCATCGTAAAGATTGAGGCAGGTGAAATCACCATCCCTTCACGCCCGCTGGCAGAAGGCGATGAATTCACATTTGAAGCGCCCGAAGCCTCAGAGCCATGGCAGCACGAAGTTCTGCGACCATCATCCTATGCCCGCAAAACCTTTATCGATGACGATACGGGCGAGAGCGTGATGACAATCGATTATGATGCTGGTGAAAACCGCGACCTTGACCACGGTCTTGTCTCCGGAAGCTGGACAAAAGAACGCTGGGCCGTGATGCCGGATGATCCGACGTCCGCCGTCGCTGAAATCGATTGGGAACAAACCGGCGGTCGTGAAGGCCAGATGTGGCGAACAGAAATTACTTCAAAAATGTGGTGTGACGCAGAAAACTTCTACACAACCGCAACTCTCAAATGCTGGCTCAACAACGATGTGTTTCACGAAGCGGAATTCAGGGAAAGTGTAGAGCGG
>JBCCEP010000512.1:0-2565 GCA_039030215.1 Pseudomonadota bacterium | reverse complement strand
TTGAAGTACATACTTCAGTAGGGATGTGAGATATAAATAATAGAGTTTCTTCATCTGTGCAAATCCTTGATAGAGTTGGAAGAAATTACCACGAAGCAGTAAGTCATGACGGAGATAGTTTCACAGCACTGGCAGGCGCAATTCGCGCGGCAACCTCAAGCCAGGCAAATTCGGCAGCGTTTCGGTGAACTGGTGCAAACCAGTCAGCTGCCACCTTTAGCTTCGGTAATGCAAATTTTACACAGAATTTCTGCTCGCCGACAGTCACCATCGCAATATCGCTTGCTACACCGCCTGTGAGCGGTACTGCGGTGATTGTCTCATTCGGACGAGACAGTCCCAACTCGATCAGCAGCTCCCGGCATCTTTCGTCCAGGCTGGTTTGCAACAGATGGCTCCTCCCATTTCGTCATTGGTCAGATTCCGATCGGACAACGGCAATGTCAATGCGGCACAGTAAATACCCGCTTGCGGTCAGTAGAATATACCAAACATCCATCCCGAGGCCATCGAACCGATCGCAGCCAAGGCAAGATAGAGCAGAAACGGTTTAAACTTGAGAACAGGAAATATCGCCATTGCGCCCCAGATGCTGACGACCCCACCCGAGACCAGAAACGCCATGGCCGCGCCTGCAGACATTCCGTGATCCATCAGGGCACGGGTCAGCGGAAGCGCTGCATATCCATCGATATATGCAGGTCCGCCGACAATAACCGCAAGTGGAACTGCAAAGGCGCTGTCGCGGCCGACATAGGCAGCAACTGCGTTCGGCTCAAGCCACGCGTTCAACAAGTACTCCGCTGCAAAGGCCGGTGTCAGAACGAGCAAAATCAGACGCGTGACTGTCCAGCATTCCCGAAAGAACCTGGTACGCCGGGCTGGATCGCGCCAGACACGGTAATCGAAACCCGATGCTGCTTCATCACATTCACCGCATCGTCTCCCGAGCGTACCGACAATCCGGTTTGAACGCAGAGGAGACATGGCCCAACCACGGCGTGATACCAGCGCGGTCATGCCGCCGCCGAACAATCCCAGCCCGACCGCCGCCAGGGCCTTTCCAATAGCAAACTCCCATCCAAGCGTTGCAGCAGTCGCCGACAACATCGCAGGTCCCGTTATGGGTGAAGCCAACCAGAACGCCATGACTGGGGCCAAAGGTACCCCTGCGCCGAGAAGCCCTGCCATAAGGGGCAAAACAGTTACACCGCACACTGGAAGCAATGCACCAACGATGGTGGCTCCGACGACTGTTTGTAACGGTCTTCCATGAAATACCGACGCTATCTGGTCACTTGCACCGCTAGCCGTGATCCAGGCAGCAAGGATAATGCCCGGCACGACCAGCGGCGTGACATGGATCATGCCCCAAAAAACGAACTGCGCTGTGTCCAAGATGAAGCCCGGTTGCCAGATCGTGAGGACGACGAGTGTAACGGCCGACAGCAAATAGATACGCATTGCGCTTGGCCGTACCACCTGAACGATTTCTGGAACTGACATCGCTTTCTCCAATCTTGTGAAAACCAATCTAGTCCCTCGACAAACATTTAAGAAACAAGTAGTTCATGATTCAGCCATCGGAATTGTAAATATCATGACCCATCTCGACAGTGATCTTCTGCGTACCTTTCTTGAAATCCTGGAGGCCGGGAGCATTACCGGTGGTGCCGAGCGCATTGGTCGCTCGCAAGCCGCTACGAGCCTGCAGATCAGGCAATTGGAGGAGATCGTGGGGCAGCCTTTGTTTCGGCGTCATGGTCGGGGTGTCACACTCACACTTGCAGGAGAGAAACTGCGTCCCGTAGCACAAACAGTCGTTCGATCTCTGGATGTTACGCTTGCCGAACTGCACGGCGGTGGTCTCAAAGGCAAGCTGCGAATCGGGATGCCGGATGATCATGGCCGGACAGAATTGGCGAATATCATTTCAGGCTTCTCTGCCTTTCATCCAGACGTCGAACTGGAGGTAAATTGCGCATTGGGGGTCGGCTTTGCAGACGCATTGAAATCAGGCACGCTTGATCTTGCTGTGTACGAAGTGTCTGAACCCCACAGCACAGACGAAGTCCTGCGGGAGAGCCATCTGATCTGGATGTGCAATCGTGAATTTGATTATTCCGAGTCGGAATTCCTGCCAATTGCTGTATTTGATCGAGACTGTTGGTGGCGTGACCTTGCTCTTTCCGATCTGGACGACGCCGGTAGGCGGTATCAGGTCGTTTTTACAAGCGAAAGCGCAGCAGGAGTCCGCGCCGCTGTGCAAGCAGGAATTGCGGCTGGCCTGTTGAACAGCTCAGATCGGACTGATGGGCTGCGTCCTTTACCAGGCATTGGAACCCGTCACTCGACCTATCTCGTGCTGCAAAGAGCAAACGGCGCGAAAGGCCCGATTTGCGATGCGATGTCAGAAGTGATCCGAACGGCATTTACCGGATAGAAATCTGAATTAGGAATGAGGGCACGTGGGACATACTTTGTTCACGCTCCCGAGCTCCCCCACTCGTGTTTTCACGTTAGCATCGGCGCTTCCGGGGGGCCAAATGGGGTGGTCCCGAGCGG